>VFJU01000044.1 GCA_009885905.1 Verrucomicrobiota bacterium | reverse complement strand
TGGTTATCAGACTTTTGCATTTTCCTACCAGATCACAGCTGACCAAGCAGTCACGTCCTACGCGTTGGCTTCTGGAACCCTCCCAGCCGGACTAACGCTCGACACCGCGACCGGTATTATCAGCGGCACTCCAACGACAATCGGCGTTTCTAACGTCACCCTCACCGCGACCAGTAGTACGACCGGGACCAGTGCCGCGGCATCTCTTGCGATTACGATCAACGCTCAGCTCAACACCTTCAGTGGCTCGAATGTCAGCATGAACACATCCGCAAGTTGGTCGAACGGCACTCCAGGTTCGTCTACCGGCACTGGTAGTTACCAAGATTTGGCTTTAACCTCCAGTGTGACAGATCTGACCACCACCTCCAGTGCATTGTGGGCCAGAAGCTGGAATGTCAGCAACGGCAGCAGCTACACCCTCACCTCGGTGAAAACGAATGGAGTCACCACCTACCGTATGGGTACTACCATGCCCATCGTCAGTACCTTTACCAACTCCGTGTCGGGTATCAACAACGACCTCGTCTACCTCACCGGCAACTCGAACATTACGTTCTCACCACTCAATTCCATCGTTGCATCCACGCCTTCGGTGGTTGAATTGTCAAACACTGGGAATTTCAACATCGGTGCAGGATCCACCTTGACCATCGATGCCGTCGTGTTGGAAACAACGGGAGCTTACGGCATTAATAAGACGAGTGCAGGCACCGTGGCTCTCAGTGCCAAGAATACTTACAGCGGGGGCACCACCCTCACTGCTGGCACCATGAATGTCTCGGGCTCTGCGGCCCCAACCCGCCTTGCTCAAGTCCAAGCGAACCTAACGGGTGACGTGGTCACGAGTTACACCGTCATCGATGGTGGTGCGGGCTACACCGCCGTGCCTACCGTGACGATTGGTAAAAATACCGGTGAAGGTATCGTTGTCAATGCTACCGCCTCCGCCACGATCAGCGGAGGAGCTGTCACCGCGGTCAATGTCATTCTTGGGGGCAGCGGATACACATTGTCTCCCAAAGTGCAAATCTTTAGCAATCAGTCGCCTCTTGGAAACGGCGCCGTCACCCTTGCTGGTGGCACCTTGAATGCGACGGTGGAAACGGACCTTTCGCGCATGACCAACTACCCAGATGGGACCAATACCTTCTACCGCTACAGCGGCAACGACGTCAACATCAATGGTGCCGTCACGCTTGATGTTGCGGCCGACAAAACGGTCAGCGCTTACACGCTGAAAGGCACAGACCTCTCCACCAGCTTGATCACCAAAACGGGTTCTGGGACGTTAAAGCTGCGGGGTGGAGGTGCAACCTTCCAAGGTGGATTTGACGTTCTAGGGGGTACATTGAGCATCAATGGATCCGCAAGTGCCTGTGCGGGAACGGCAGGCGCGCTGACCTTGAATGGGGGCAACCTCATTCTTGGCAAGGGGATTGGCTCTGCAGGTACCTATTCGGCTCTCGATTTAAGTACCGGACTCTATCCAGAGGCTGACGCCACCATCACCCTGGATTCCAACTCAGCTACACCCACAGTGAGTAATTTCTCCAGTGTGTCGTATCTCGAGACAATCGATGGCAAGACCCTCACGATCGCTAAGAGTGCAGGTGCAAACGCGGGTGTGAAAATGGTATTCAAGACGGGTAGCTTGACCGGAACCACCACGCTGAATGTTGCTGCATCGACTGGCGCGGCACTGGGTACCACGGCGGGCACGGGCGGGATTATCAAGACTGGGTTGGGTAAATTGATCCTGTCGATCGTTCCTGATCTTTCAACCCCGCCAGTTGAAGAGATCAAAAACAATACCTACTCTGGTACGACCGTCATCAATGCCGGCACACTTGTGCTGGGTGCAGGCAGTACCCAAGCATCTTCGATCTCTGTTGCCAGCGGTGCAGTGGTTGAGTTCACGGTAGGCGATGCAACGCCCAGCACAAGCGGCAGCCTCACGCTGGCTGTGGGATCCACGGTCACGATCGTAGGAAGCACACCGACCTTGGCATCCTACACGCTCTTCACCGCTGCGGGCGGTATCACCGGCACCCCTGTGCTGGCGGTGGCGGTCGCTGGCTATGACTTGGTGAAAGATGGAAACTCACTCAAACTGAATGCAGTGAGTTCCGGAAGCTACACCACATGGGCAGCGGCCAACGGCATCACGGGTCAACCTGCATCGGGTGACTTTGAAAACGATGGCATCTCCAACCTCGTGGAATACGCGCTTGGCACCAATCCAACGGTATCGACTCAGCCTGCAGGTGTCCTCGCTGGCAACGTGATCACCTTCACCAAGGGTGCGGACGCCATCGCCAACGGCGACGTCTCATGGGTGATCGAAACTTCAGAAACGCTGGAAAATGGTTCGTGGACGGCTCAGGTCACACAAGCTGCGGGTAACGCAAGCCCGACGATCTCCTACACGCTCACCCCTGGCAGCCCAGCGAAAAACTTCGCACGCCTCAAGGCGACACAGAATTGAGGTTTCCCCCGGTATCAATGAATCGACAAGTCCTTAGATCTGCGGTTTAACCACAAAACCCTCCTCAGCAGCAATGCTGGGGAGGGTTTTTCTTTTGTGGCAGCAAGGGCGGAGGGAAAGTGGTAGGGCTGACCCGCCGTGGTCGGCCGACTTGTCGCCATCGGCGTGAGAGAGGAAGAATTGCCGATCG
>VFJU01000282.1 GCA_009885905.1 Verrucomicrobiota bacterium | reverse complement strand
GCGGGCATGAATTTCCGCGACGTGCTGAAAGCGCTGGCTCTTTACCCAGCAGAAACCGCTGACGCACGAATTTATGGCGATGAGGTGGCGGGGATTGTGTTGGCGGTTGGCGCAGGGGTCACGCATCTCGCTGCCGGTGACAAAGCATTCGGTCTAGCAGTTTTCGGACTCGCGACTCATTCACTGGCTCGTGCCGCTGATATGCGGAAAATGCCAGATCATCTTTCCTACGAAGAAGCCGCAACGCTTCCAGTCGTCTTCATGACTGCGTGGTACGCGCTGAGTAATGTCGCTCGAATGAAAGCGGGCGACAGTATCCTGGTCCACGCAGGCGCCGGTGGTGTTGGTATGGCCGCCATTCAAATCGCCCACCACTTCGGTGCGGAGGTGATCGCTTCAGCCGGTAGTCCTACCAAGCGCGCACTGCTTAAAACTTTGGGCGTCAAACATGTTATCGACTCTCGCCGAGGCGATTTCGCTGAATCCGTGATGGAGCTAACAGGTGGACGTGGTGTCGACGTCGTCCTCAATGCGCTCGCCGCTGAGGCAATCCCGATGGGGCTTTCTTGCCTCGCAGAGTCGGGCCGTTTTCTTGAGATTGGTAAACGCGACATTTACATGAACTCGCGCATACCACTCTGGGGTTTGCGCCGGAATTCTTCGTTCCACGTGATCGCGATGGATGCGATTTTCGCCGGTGATGAAGATCAAACTCGTGAACTGCTTGAGGAAATTTCTAATCTAGTAGATAAAGGCTCGCTCACTCCATTGCCGTTTCGCTCCTTTCCTGCAAGCCGGATCGATGCCGCATTCCGCTTGATGGCGGGTGGCAAACATACAGGGAAAGTGGTCGTTGGCTTTGCAGATCCATTCATTGTTAGAAAAGGTGAACCTCCTTTGCCGCCTTTCGAGGTAAAATCGGACGGAGCCTACCTCATCACCGGCGGGCTTGGCGGATTCGGCCGAGTGTTGGCTGAATGGTTGGTCGAAGCAGGGGCCCGCCATCTCGTACTGAGCAGTCGCAGCGGAGCGTCCACACCGCAAGCGGTCGACTTCGTGGCGAGCCTAGTGGCTCGAGGCATTGAGACGACGGTGGTGAAAGCGGATGTAGGATCTCCGGCGGATGTGAAGAGTCTCATCGCGGGCTTGCGTGCCTCAAAAATTCCGCTCAAAGGGATTTTCCATCTCGCGATGGTCATCGACGATGCACCGCTTTCCGCTCTAACGGCCGAACGCTTGCGTACGGTGATGGCGCCTAAAGCGCACGGCGCATGGTTGCTACACGAAAACACTCAGGGCATGGATCTCGACTGCTTCGTGATGTTCTCGTCGGTCTCAAGTATTTTTGGAAATCCAGCGCAAGGAAACTACTCGGCAGCGAATGCATTCCTTGATTCGCTTGCTTATCATCGCCGCGCGCTTGGTCTTCCTGCGTTGGCAATCAACTGGGGAGTGCTTGGCGGCGAGGGATACGTTGCCCGCAACGAACGCGTCGCAGAGTTTCTTGCACGCCAGGGCACTGGAGCGTTGGCCCCAGCGGAAGTCACCTCATTGATGGAGTCTTTTCTAACTGCACACGCCACCCAAGTCGCTGCAATTCGCGTCGACTGGGCGAAGTGGCGTCAGTCGTTCCGCGGCATGCAGGATAATCCACTGGTCGAACGAATATTCGCTGCCGGCGTGGAAGCTCAAGAATCGAGCAGTGGTGGCAATGATTGGCGCGCAAAAATCCAAGCTGCGACTGCTGATGAGCGTAACGGTGTCATTGGCGAAGCGGTGCGTGATGTCGTCGGCTCGGTGTTGCGGGTTAAACCTGATAGCTTGCGCGAGGATCAACCACTCACGGACTTGGGCTTAGATTCTTTGATGGGTGTCGAAATCGAAACGATGTTAGAGAGTTCGATCGGTGTTGCGTTGCCACCTACGAGCTTGATGCGTGCACGCACGATCGGGCAGATTGCCACCTTGATCGCCGAGCAGATGGGCAGCGATGCCGACGCCCCGGCAAAGGCGGTGGTCGTGGAGGAAGTGATTGCAACGTCCGAGTTAGATCTTGATTCGATTTCTGACGAGGACCTCGATCTATTGTTAGGTGGTGTTGCAGATCTTGATGAAGCCGAACCGGCGGGTAAAAATTGATCCTGCGGATGCCTCAGGACCCAAGAGCACAATTTAAGTTATGGCTGGAGAGTGGGGAAGCCCGCCTCCAGCCGATTTCTCTACCGCAGAGAGAATTGTGGGAAAACTCGCCAGTGAATGTCGCGAACGCTGGCAATCATATTTGTGGGCTCATTGAGATCAAGGGCCCGATCACTCGTGAGCAGTGCGAAACGGCTTTGCAACGAGTGATCGAGCGTCAAGAGGCGCTGCGAATTTCATTTTTACCTGGCAAAGAGCGACCCTTGCAAATGATACGTGCCACTGGCACTGCTGAGCTTGGCTACCGCGAACTTTCATCTAACGATGCAAGACCCAAGGTCCTTGAGGAAGTGATGCAGGAGACTTACCGGCAACCTTTCGACCTGCTCCAAGGTCCTCTGAACCGCGTAGAAATGATCCGACGCGGGTCAAATGATCATGTGTTAGCATTTTCCATTCACCACGCCATTGCGGACGGATGGTCGCTGGGTGTCTTTGTACAAGATTTATGCACGGCTTATGTGATGGGTCTATCAGGAATTCGTAAGGCCGTCGCCGTGGGAGTGCTTGGATTGAAAAATACCCTGCCCGCTGTTCCCCAAACCTACACCGAGTGGGCAACTGGCGAGCGAGCATTTTGGCAAGCAGTGGAATTGGAAAAACGGCTGCCATTCTGGCGATCCCAACTTGCGGGCTCGAGCAAAATTTGGAGCTTGTCGAATGATACGAGCCCGCTGCAACGACAAGTCTCGTTCATCTCGGTTGATCTAACACGTGGCATCAAGTCATTAGCCACTAGCCAGAGCACCACACTTTTCAGCACCTTGCTAGCTGCATTTCAACTGACCTTGTCGAAGTGGACCGGTAAGGACGACATCCTCGTTGGTACCCCAGTGGCGAATCGAAATAAAGAAGTGGTACGGGAAACGATGGGTTACTTTGCGGGGGTGGTGCCGTTGCGCGGGCAGGTGGAACAGGAGAAGCCGTTCACAGAACATCTGCGGAATATCTCTGAAATGGCGTTGGATTCTTTTGCTAACGCGATGCCATTCGCCGAGTTGGCCGCAGCCATGGGCGAGACGCACGGCGTGGGCGAGCATTCGATTTTTGATGTGCGTTTCGCATTACAAAATCACCCGGTGCCGGACGTCGTGCTGCCACGGATCTCAACAAAGCTTCGGATGCGCTCCACGGGCACCGCGCGATTTGAGCTTGGATGCGAGATTACTGAGGTCGGTACAGAGTTAGAGGTTGTCTGGTTGTATAAGCCGTATAGATTCTCCGCGTCTAATATCAACGAGTTGAATGGTTTGTTTCTCGGGGTCTTAGCAAATGTCTGTAAAAATCCGCAAATCCGAACTTCAGTCTCAACTTCCTAATCGCATGAATTCCCCGACCACCTACGAAAATGACATCGTGCCCCACGTCGTGGCTCCGGATGAAGATGACCACGGCAATACCCATTGGGTGAGTCGTGCGGCTTTTTCACTGATCAGCGCCGCACTCATGATCACTCAAGTGGCGCTTGGTTTCGCCTATCACTACGGAATGATCTGGCTTTGTTTGCCGTTAGCGTTCTTGGTCAGTCACTTCATGCATGGGTTGCTGATCGGTTTTCATGAAGCCTCGCACGGACATTTGCGCCAGAATCGTTTTTTAAACGAGGTGGATGGCCTAGTCACCGGGACATTGAGTTTTATGAGCTTCACGCTTTATCGTGCGGCCCATCAGAAACATCATTCACACCTCGCGACTGAGCGAGATGTCGAGTTGTGGCCGTTTGTGATCGTATCCAGTCCGCGCTGGGGTCGTTGTTTGGCCGCTTTTATAGAACTGAATTTCGGTATATTGTTCACACCGTTTCTATTCCTGCGGATCTTTTTGCATAAGGACACGTTTATTAAGAATAAAAAAGTTCGTCGCCGCATTTGGAAGGAATTCGCAGTGATGGCAGTGGTCTGGACACTGATTATTACCACGGTCAGCGTCTTTCACGTCTGGTCCTATTTCATCTGGCTTTTTCTTGGTCCCGCAGTGGTCGCAGGAAATCTCCAAAGCTGGAGGAAGTACATCGAGCACGTCGGATTGAGTGGTCACACTGCGAGAAGCGCCACTCGCAGCATCGTAACCAAAACTTGGTCCGGGCGTCTGATTTCTCTAACTTTATTGCATGAGCCGTTTCATGGAATTCATCACTTGAAGGTAGCACTTCCACACGAAGAGCTACCCCGTCACGCTGCTCTACTGGAACCGACGACGGATGGAGACCTACCACCGTTTCCTAATTATCGTTCTGCCGTGATGCATCTGTTACGAAATCTAGCTGACCCGAAATCTGGCAGTCACTGGCCAGATACTCAGAAAAATTGAATTTCTAACTGATTAAAAATAAGCTTTGAAGTCCTGTTCACGGACAAGCTTATTGGTTTCCCAGCCTTTGGACAAACTCAACGAGCAGAGCTTTGAGCCTTGCTTCAGGTGCGATGACAGTGGGTTTGTCAAAGCCTAGCCAGATCGCAGTCGCGCCGTTAGGGCCCAAGCGCAGAGTCCATGCATCGCGCTCGGAACCTGTGGAACCCGTGAAACAGCGAGTACCGGCGAAGGGTTGAAGAACGCTGGTGGCATCGAGCGCAGCCGCCGGGCTAAGGGCGGCAGATAGTTGCGGCTTTGTGACATAAATCACTTCGTCGGTGGCATCGCGGATTTCTCGAATCAGATGAGGCTTTGCTCGTTTGCCTTGGTTTCCTAAAGTCGCGAGACCGACGGACATTTCTTGAGGCGTTGCGGCGACAGACCCGCGAAATAAATCTTCGGTAGGCAAAAATGGCCCAGCGATGCCACAGCGTTTGGCGAGGCGTTCGACCTCCGCTGGACCTATCTGACGACCCGTTTGAACGGGTTTACCGGGTAGGACGAGTTTGCCACGCTCGGCAGCGGCGGCGGCGACGAATGGCTCAAAAGCAGATCCAAGATCGCGGCTGGAGCGCGTACGATCGAATCGTGAGTCGCTATAATTTCGCCCGCCGATGAGGGCGAGTGTTTCTCCAGTACGGATGTCGGTGGTTACGGCAGCATACTGCAAATACATGGGTTCGGTGCCACTCACGTGGTTCGCTTCGGTGGGGTGTGTCCAAGATTTTTCATGTTCAAGATCCTCGACGGCACGGGTGAGTTCGTTTTCAAGGCGGTTTTGCCAAGATGCATCCAGCGATGTTCTAACACTAAGACCGCCGAGTTGGATGTCATCGTCTTCAAGAATACTATCCAATTCTCGTCGAACGGCCTGCAATGCATAGGACGTTTGTGTTTCGCGTTGATCTTCTGTAACAAGCCTAACAGGCTCTTTGGCGATATTATCACGGCGGGCCTTATTGATGATACCCATGGTGACGAGGCGCGTAAGCGTTTGATTGCGCTGCTCGATGGCGGCGGAAAGATTGCGGAATGGCGAAAAAACATGCGGACCGCGGATAATGCCCACGATCATCGCGCACTCACCGTCGCTAAGGTCTCTAGTGGACTTGCCAAAATAGATACGCGCCGCTTGGGCAATACCGTCAGCTCCTGCGCCGAAGTAAATGCGGTTTAGGTAGAGAGTGAGAATTTCGTCCTTGGTGTAGCGGGACTCGACACGCAATGTTAGAGCGATCTCAAGAAGTTTTCGGTGTAGAGATTTCTGCTTCATTTTGAATGAGTTTCTTGCAAGTTGCATGCTTAAGGTGGATGCACCTTGCGTAAAATCGCGATCCTTGATGTTACGAACCGTGGCACGCAAAAGACCACGAACGTCGATGCCATGGTGTTCAAAAAATCGGGCATCTTCACGAGCGCGTAGAGAATCCACGAGGAATTTTGGAAGATCATTTCTCGTGACGAGTTGATGCCCTTGGCCACCAGGGGCGGTGATTTCAATACCCTTGCGGTCATAGAAAGTGGTGCCGGAAGGAAGTTTCGCGACCTCATCAAGGTTGAACTTCATCGCGAGCATGAAGTAAAAAAATATTATTACTGATAGAATAATAACACCGATGATTGAGAGTTGAAACAACAAGCGCACAAGCCCATGGAGCCAATTTGGTAGCCAGCGTTGCCAGAACGGTGGTGGGGTGATGGGGCGCCAAGTGGACATGAAGTTGGTTCGTTCTTAAATGCTCAACAGTGAGATCATTCCACTGGGATCGCCTTGAGCGGGATGTCTTGCACTTGTTCATCGTCTTGCACGGGTACAGCCCGTGGAGGTGAAGGCCCACCGTTCATTAGAGGGGGTGGAGAGAGCACCAGAGCGGTTTCATCTACCGTCATCGCTCTGGCAGGATGTAGTGGACACAGGTCATTTTCAGGTTGTGCGATATCCGCGGGAACTTGATCGACATAAGCGGTTTTTGCCTCGCGACAACCTGCAGTGGCACGCCTACCCGACAGACGACAGACTTCAATTTCTAATAGGTTTACCTTGCTATTCAGCTTGCCAGCTTTGTAGCCGAGGCGATCGGCAGTTTTCATGATTTCAACCCAGACTGGCAATGAAAGAACCGAACCGTAACCTCCTTGAATTGTTTTTTGCGGGGTGTCAAAACCGACCCAGACCGTACATGTTAGGCTGGAAGTAAATCCTGAAAACCAAGCGTCTTTAAAGTCGTTGGTGGTGCCAGTTTTTCCGCCGCAGGGTTTATCGAAACCGAGACGAACGACGGACGCGGCAGTTCCGCGAGTAGCGACTTCATGTAGAGTGTTAGAAACAGACCAAGATGATCCACCTTTAGCAGCGGGATAAGAGAGTGGGAGAGTTGAGTAGAGAATGTTACCGTCGCGGTCTTTGATTTCGGAAATCAAATAAGGTCTGAAACGTTCACCTCCGTTAGGAAAAATAGTATAAGCGGATGCGAGTTCCCATGGCGAGGCCTCCCAAGAGCCTAGAAACGATGCCGGGTTTGCAGGCATCGGTGTGGTGAACCCCGCCATCCGCGCAACTTCTTTAACGAAGGGAATGCCGGCGTAATTACCGACGCGCACCGACATCGTATTGCGAGAGTGGATTAGACCGTAGGATACCGGCTGCATTCCCCCGAATTTGCCGTCGGAATTTTGGGGTCGCCATGTGCCAGCTCCCTTAATTTCGCCTCTCTCGATCGGGTCATCACTGATGCTTGTATCCGGGCGAAGTCCTTTATCGAATGCTGCTAGATAGACGAAAGGCTTAAAAAGCGAACCGATTTGACGGCGTGCTTGGGTGGCGCGGTTGAACCGGGACTCGTTGGCATCGCGTCCGCCGATGACGGCGAGTACTGCTCCGGTGCGGTTTTCGACGACGACGGCAGCGCCTTGAATGTATTCGGGTTCTTTACGTTGCGCCTCAGGAATTTCCCGCCAGGCGGTGCGAGTCGGGTGGGAGTATCCAGATAGACGCTCGACTTCACGAAGTT
>VFJU01000551.1 GCA_009885905.1 Verrucomicrobiota bacterium | reverse complement strand
TTGCACGCGGTGGAATGTTAGATGTGCTATCACAAGACTACATCCGCACGGCACGTGCTAAAGGCGCACCTCCTTCCCGGATTGTCATTCGCCACGCATTACGCGGTGGACTCATTCCAGCCGTTGCTTTCATCGGTCCAGCATTTGCGGGGATGATTTCAGGATCTTTTGTGATCGAGACTATTTTTCAAATTCCCGGTATGGGCCAACATTTCGTTAATGCCGCAACTGATCGCGAGTTTTTTCTGATTCAAGGACTAGTGTTATTCTATGGCTTCCTGATCGTCGGAGCCAACCTACTCGCTGACCTTGCCCAGATCGCTCTCAACCCTCGCTTACGCAAAGCTTAATCATTATGGAAAAAGGCTCATCACTCTGGAAAGACGCTTGGCATCGACTTGCCCATAACCGTGCCGCAGTTGTTAGCTTGTTTGTCTTGGCTCTCATTTTACTACTCTGTTTTATTGGTCCGTTGATGCCTTTTGTGAAAAGTCCTACGGTGATCAATCTAGCAAATTCTTCTGCAGCGCCATCCAACGCACATTGGTTCGGCACTGACCAACTGGGGCGCGACCTTTTTTCGCGTGTGCTTTACGGCGGGCAGGTCTCCCTGTTAGTCGGAATCGTTGCCACTGCTGTTGCTGTGGTCATCGGCGTGATTTATGGAGCTATCGCGGGCTATGCTGGCGCTAAAACGGATGATATCTTGATGCGTTTTGTTGATATATTGTTCGCACTTCCATTCCTGGTACTAGTTATTCTTTTCTCACTTGTTGTCGATAATCCAGCCTCTGCATTCACTGAGTGGGTCATCAAAACAACTGGCTTTGATCGCGATCGCGTGGCGCCTATCACCACATTGATTCCGCTATTCATCGCCATCGGCGCGATCGGTTGGCTCACGATCGCCCGTATCGTCCGCGCACAAGTCATGGCGGTAAAAAAGCAAGAATTTGTCGAAGCCGCAGTATCACTGGGGTTGAGCCAACCACGCATATTGTTCCGCCATATTTTACCCAACGTCATTGGTCCGATTATTATCTACACGACTCTAGCGGTACCAGGAATTATGTTGTTAGAAAGTGTCCTTTCTTTTTTGGGTCTTGGTGTCAAGCCGCCCAATAGTTCGTGGGGCATCCTAATCAAAGAAGGCGCAGACCGCATGGAGATCAGCTGGCTAATGTTGTTTTTCCCCTCACTTTTTTTTGCCAGCACTCTCTTCGCACTCAACTTTTTAGGAGACGGATTGCGCGATGCGTTAGATCCTAAGTCCGCAAAAGATTAAACGAATAGAAAAAAACCAAGAGAAATACCAATCATCTTCAGACGTTGGAGTAGAATTTCAAAAAATCAGAAAGTTTTATTACTAATGGACGAGGTCGTCTGCGGTGTAGAGTTCCATATCTGGACCGGCTGAGCGTATTTCCATTTTAGAGCCACTGAGTTGATGAAAAAACCATGGAGTCCCCCAAGGATCGCAGAGTTCTCCGTCCTCGTTACGCGTGGAACCCTCGGGTAAGGGGAGTTTAACTTGCTTGAGATTATCGCCGAGCAGGGCGGAGGTGATTTCCGCATTGGTTCCCACTGGGTTACCACCAAGGGCATTGGAAAAGTCGCGAAAAGTGAACTCGAGGTTATCGATGGCAGCGAAGACGAGTAGTCGTTGTGGTTGGCTTAGGCTGTCGGCACTTTTCGCGGTCTTATAATTCTGGGTAGGAGGTGCGAGGGCTGTCGGGAGGCTTTCCATCGCGGATTGCGGAACTATGAAGGGTTTTTCTAGACGCTTGTCCTCGGTTTGATTCACCTTCCGTGTGCTTTCACGCTGACTCC
>VFJU01000314.1 GCA_009885905.1 Verrucomicrobiota bacterium | reverse complement strand
GTTCCCGTGGTGTATTCGTCGCTTCCGACGTCTTTGGCCGTCGCGCCGGCGGGACGAGGCTGGCCACTGCCGTCAAACATCAGCGAGGGGTCGTCATCGATACCCTCGATATCAAGAATCGCGGGATAACTGGCGCTGGCGGCGTTGATCGCAGGGCTGGTGCTGGATAAACCATAGTAGCCATCGGTATTCAGGGCGAGCTGTGGATTAGCACTCGACATACCGGATGGTATAGCAATGCCCAGCGTTCCTTGATAAATGTTGCCGGCCCATGAGATACCGCTGGCCGAGCCTTGGAAAATATTTCCCGCAGTCTTTTTGAAAAGATTATTGGCCCATGTATTCGTGGTGGCTCCGGTATCCAAATCGATCGGACCGCAATCGACGAACGTGTTGTGAATGAAATTGATATTTATCAAGTTGGGGCTGATGAAAGAGTAACCGACCGGGTTCAGCGCCCCTTGCACGGCTGAGTTTTCAAAATAATTGTTATAGCAATAGATATTATTGGCCTCTTTTACCCGGATGCCGGCAGCACCGATGAAGAAGTTACCATAGGCGACATTGTTATCCCCGTTGCGGAAGACCATCATGGCGTTTTGGTTGTTAGTGAAGGTATTATAGCGGAGGACGTTTTCCCGGCACTTCACCGAAATGGCTTCTCCGTCACCGCCGCCGGTGTTTTCGAAGTAGCAGAACTCCACAACGGTGCGGCACGTGAACGCGGACTGCAAGCCGTTGGCGATACGTATGCATTCGTTGCCATAATCACCGCCTGGACCGCTCATATTGCGGAATGAGCAGTAGCGGATCTTTATATAGCTAGGCGCGATGCCGTCGGGCTCAATATGGACAAGATTTCCAATCGGAGCGGCAATCGGTTTATCTTCGAAATTGGAATACGACACCTCAACGTATCGGCCCTGTATATTAATGTATTTTTGCGCGGTGTAACCGTTGAAATTAAGCTGAGTGAGTGTGTTATTGTGACCACTCACATTGATCACGTTTCCCGTGATCGAGCCGGACCTAAATTGAAAACCGCTGAAGGTAATATAGTTGCCCGACAACGTGATCTCGTTCGTGCCGTTTAGTATTACCCCGCCCGGTGTCGAAGCACGAATGGTAATATTATTCGTTCCCACCGTAAGTGTGCTGTTAAGGTAAGTGCCGTCGGCGAGGATAAGCACATCTCCGGCAGCGGCGCTGTTAATAGCAGACTGGAGGGCGGACACGCTGCTGACATTGTAGGTGGCAGCAGAAGCCGCCATCCCAGCAAATAAACTCACCAATGCCAAGACGAGTCGATAGGACAATTTTTGTTTTATCATTAGGGGTATAGTCAAAAACAGTTCTAGGTTACCAGTTAATGCTTCGCAGCCGGGCTCGAATGAATGCTAGGAAAATTGCTTTTTTATTTTTAATGAAGAATATCCTGAAGAGATGGTCTGACAAGGGGAAAAGGGGGTTGTCCCTCCACTTGCATGCCATCACCTTCGTGGGAAAGCTGGCTGCCCGACGGAAAAGCTACCGGCGTATTCTGCGCGATGAGATCCATGGACTGCACCAGCGTCATAAATTATAAGAGACAGAAATAATCAGAATGTTCTTGCTCTGGGAATTT
>VFJU01000497.1 GCA_009885905.1 Verrucomicrobiota bacterium | reverse complement strand
ATCGTTTTCAAAGTCACCCGATGCAGGTTGACCCGTGATGCCGTTGGCCGCAGCCCATGTGGTGTAGCTTCCGGAACTCACTGCATTCAGTTTGAGTGAATTTCCATCTTTCACCAAGTCGTAGCCAGCCACCGCCACCGCCAGCACTGGGGTGCCAGTGATACCGCCATCAGCGGTGAAAAGCGTGTAGGATGCCAAGGTCGGTGTACCTACGATCGTGACCGTGGATCCTGCAGCCAGCGTGAGGCTGCCAGTGGTGCTAGGTGTTGCACCCACCGAGGACTCCAACAAGGCGCCGTTGGCGATGGTGATCGACGATGCTTGAGTGCCGCTGAATGCCGCGGTTCCGGCATTGATGGCGGTCGCCCCCGTGTAGGTATTCGGCAAGGTGGCCACAAAAGCGGGCGGTACTGCACCATCGTAGATATTTCTCTCGGAGATGGAGAGTCTGCCCGTGCCGGTCTTGGTGACACCGCCCGTGCCAACTGCGTTCTGCAGGGACATTTGGGAGAGGGCTCCGACGTTCAATGTCGCGGTTCCTGATAAGTTTGCCGAGTAGAACGTCATCAACGGATCGCTGTAGCCTAATTCGTCGGCACTGGACTTGGCCGCGGCGCTTTTCACGAGGTTGATGGTTTTCGTTCCGATCGTTAGACCCGTGGTGAGGACGCTGCCGGTCGCGCTGTCGTTTGTCCCGTAGGAGACAGTATTAGATCCCGAGGGCGTTGCTGGATTTGCATCCAAGGTGATGGTGGTATCTTGGTTCACCACGAGTCCAGTGTCCTGGCCTTGGCCCGTGTAAGATCCGCTAGAACTGAGTCCCTTGCTGAAACGGAGGTTACCACCGTTCAGGGTCACAAGCCCCGTGCCAGTTCCGAGGCTGCTGGTGGTGCCGACGAATAAGGTTCCCGCATTCACTGACCATCCGCCTGCAAGGTTCGTGGCGCCGCCGCCGCGCAGCCAAAGCGTTCCGGCACCGGTTTTGGTGACTAAGTTCGCACCACCGTTACCAGTGAGCGCGTGAGCACTGAGGGTTTTGTCAACCGCGACATCGAGCGATACTGAACCATTGATGATGAGGGGGGTGCCGTTGATGCGGAAGAAGGTGTTAGTCACATCTGGGAAGAAGGTCATACGCGAAAGATCCGTATCCACCGAAGCATTCAAGTTGCCGCTAGCAAGGGTGACCGCGCCATTTCCAAGAGGCGACTGGTTGCTGTAAATTTGCACTTTTGGAGCCACGGTGTATCCGCTGCCTGCAGTAACATTGATATTGACTGCTGTGACGGCTCCTCCGCTGATCGTGGCAACGGCTTTTGCCTCGACAACAGTACCTTCACCGGTATTTTTACTAACCGTCACGGTAGGCACGGCGGTGTAGCCAGCACCACCATCAACGACGGTGTAACCTGTGACCACACCACCCGTAACATCCGCTTTGACTTGAGCAAGGCGGGTTGGAGCCGCAGAGCCCGAGACATTCATGGTGCCAGCAGTGAGGGTGGTGCCCCCATTGTAAGTATTCGCGGCACTGAGACCCACGGTGCCTGCACTGGTTTTGGTGAGGGCGTATGATCCCGTCGTGACGGCATCGATGTTCAAGGTTGAACCCGCGCCGATGTTTAAGTTACCGCTGTTATTCAATTCAACCGTCGATGGAGTGAGCGCATTGATGGAATTGAGTGGCGAGAACGTGATGTTCGAGTTGCCGGTGAGGTAGACGAGGTCGTTGGTGATACCCGAGACGGTGTTGGTAAAGGTCGTGACGACGGGGTTGGTGCTACCCATTTTGAATGTGGTGGCTCCATCCGGTTTCACCGAGGTGAGCGTGTAGCTGCTGCCGTTGCTGACATTCCAGCTCTTGGCAAACAATGAACCGGAGCTGGTGGTCAGTGCTGTCACACTGGAGGCCAATGCCACATCCTGGTAACTACCAATGCTTGTAGTCGAATTAGGCGCTGCACCAAGCGACCAACTTGCCGATGTATTCAGGCTGACATTCGAGCCACTGAAGGTGTTGAGCGGAACGATGACGGTAATCGCAAGAGGTGCCGCGGCACTGGTCCCGTTCGCATTTGTTGCGGTGAGGGTGACGTTAGAAGTCCCAGTTGCACTTGGAGTGCCGCTGATGAGACCGGTCACGGTGTCGAGCGTTAGACCGGTAGGGAGTGTCCCAGAAGCTAAGGCAAAAGACGTTAGAGCTGGTTGATCAGCAGTGATTTGGTACGAAAATGCAATATTCTGATACCCAGTCACGGTCGTGGCGCTGGTGATGACGGGAGGGGTGGT
>VFJU01000176.1 GCA_009885905.1 Verrucomicrobiota bacterium | reverse complement strand
GATCGCCTTCGATACCGTGCGCTTTACCGCCGTGAGCAGTGCCAACGAGCTTCCTGGTTACTGGGTTTTCATCAGCACAAATGGCACGAGCTGGACCAACCTGACGCCCAATCCTACGATCACGACGGTGCCTAACACGGTCGGCGTCACCGCCTCCACGCTGACGGCTACCGGCCTGTCCATCGCCCCGGGTGCCACCTTCTACGTGCGCTGGCTTGATGACAATGCGGTCGCCACTTCGCCCGACCAGATCGTCGGCCTAAACAACGTCGCTATCACCCTACCTGTGGTCAACGCCCTGCCCACCGCCACGCTCACCGCCCCTGCCGCCGGGGCTACCTTCGACGCACCAGCCACCGTGAATCTCGCCGCGACGGCCACGGATACCGATGGAACGATCAGCAAGGTCGAGTTTTTCAGAGGAGCCATCAAAATCGGCGAGGACACCACCTCTCCCTATGAATTCGCTTGGACCAACGTCCTGACTGGCACTTATGCGCTCACCGCCGTGGCCACCGACAATTTGCTTGGCACGGCCACTTCTACTCCCGTCAACATCACGGTGACTAATGCCGACAACGTCGCGCCGACCGTCTCCCTCACCGCTCCGGCGAACGGAGCCACCATCGTGACCAGCAGCGTCGCCCTTGCCGCCACCGCTGCGGACACGGATGGCGTGGTTTCCAAGGTCGAGTTTTTCAATGGTGCAACCAAACTCGGTGAGGATCTAACCAGCCCCTACACCTATGACTGGGCCAGCGTCGCCACCGGAAACTACACCGTCACCGCCGTCGCCACGGATAATGACACAGCGACCACCACCTCCACGGCCGTGAATTTCTCCGTCGCCGTGCCGATTTCCACCACCTTGATCGCACGGCGACCTGCCGGTCAACCTGGTGCGATCTGGAAGTATCTCGACACTGGCACGAATCAGGGCACCGCTTGGAAAGAAACCGGCTTCAATGATAGTGCCTGGGCCTCTGGAGCCGCACCACTTGGATACACTGACGCTCACATCGTCACAACCGTCAATTCCCCCGCCGTGCCGAATCGCACCATCACCACCTACTTTCGCCGCAGTTTCAATGTCACCGGTGCCGCTGCCATCCAATCGCTGAACCTGAACATCCTTCGCGACGATGGAGTCGTCGTTTACATCAACGGTACCGAAGTCGCACGCCAAAACATGCCCGACGGTACGATCACTTATCTAACGAATTCTTCTACAATTGTCGACAGTACCAGTGAGACCACCTACTTCGCCTCCACCGCCTCGCCACTTCCTGTTCTTGTTGAGGGCACCAACACCATCGCTGTCGAGCTCCACCAGCGCGATGGCAACAGCAGCGACCTCGGCTTCGATTTGGAAATGATTTCCCTCGCCTTGCCGGGTGCGTCGCCCACCGTGTCGATCACTGCTCCCGCAGGTGCCGCTACCTTCAGCGCCCCGGCCACCGTTTCCATCACTGCGGATGCGGATGACTCGGACGGCACCGTCACCAAAGTCGAGTTTTTCAATGGTGCAACCAAACTCGGCGAAGACTTGGACGAGCCGTATTCCTATGACTGGACCCTTGTCCCGCAAGGCAGCTATACCCTCACCGCGAAAGCCACAGATAATTTCGGTCTAACAACCACCAGCGCTCTTGTCAATATCACCGTCGGCCCGCCGAACACCATCGCGCCGACCGTGGTCGTCGACAGTCCACTTAATAACGCGAATTTCATCGCCCCTGCCAGTATCGAAATCAACGCCACCGCGTTGGATAGCGACGGCACGGTGACGAAGGTCGAGTTCTTCAACGGCGCCACCAAACTCGGCGAAGACACCGCGGAGCCCTATAGCTTCACATGGAGCAATGTAGCAGTCGGCACCTATAGCCTCACCACCCGTGCGACTGATAACCTGACAGCCACCGCCACATCCGCCGCTGTCAGCATCACGGTCAATGTCAACCAGCCGCCGACGATTTCCCAAACCTCGCCTGCCAACCTCGCCAGCGTTAACGTGCCGAGCACCAACCTAACCGTTTCCCTCACCGATCCTGAAAACCTGCCGCTCACGGTGACGTTCTACGGTCGTGAAAAAGGACCTGTGGCTGGAGCGGACTTCAGCGTGGTGACTCTGCCGGACACGCAGTTTTACTCGGAGAATACTAACAGCCAATTTCCCCTGTTCCTCTCCCAGACGAACTGGATCGTCAGCTCCAAGAACACACTCAACACCAAGTTCGTCGCCCACATGGGGGACATGACCCAGAACTACAACGCCGTTGAGGCGGAGTTCGTGCGCGCCGATCAGGCGATGGACATCATCGAAGACCCCGCGACCACTTTGCTGACCCACGGTATCCCTTGGGGTGGCGCACCGGGTAACCACGACATCGGCTCGGGTGCCAATCCCACCAGTTTCTGGAACCAGTATTTCGGCATCAGCCGTTGGGCGGGCCGCTCTTACTTTGGCGGAGGTTACAACAATACCAGCGATCAAAACTATCAGTTCTTCACCGCCAGCGGCATGGACTTCGTCGTTATCAACCTGGCTTACAACTCGAGCACCGCCGGAAACCAGGCCGTCATGGACTGGGCCGACGCCCTGCTCAAGGCCTATCCGAATCACCGCGCCATTATCACCAGCCATTGGCTCATCAGCACCGGAAACCCTGCCTCATGGGGCGGTCATGGGCAAGCGGTGTATGACAACCTGAAGGATAATCCAAACCTGTTCCTCATGCTTTGCGGTCACATCCACGGCGAAGGTCGTAGGTCCGACACTTTCGAAGGTCGCACCGTTAACACCGTTCTCCAAGACTATCAAAGCCGTTCTAACGGCGGTGACTCTTGGTTGCGTTATTTCACCTTCAAGCCTTCGGAAAACAAAATTTACGCCAACACTTACAAGACCAACACCGGCACTTTTGAAACCGATGCGGACAGTCAGTTCACGCTGGACTACAACATGCAAGGCTCTGCACCGTGGACGAACCTCGGGACACAAACTCTAACGGCTGGAGCCGCTGGCACCAGCATGGCATTTACCGGTCTCGTCAATGGCAAAGAATACGAATGGTATGCTGCCGTCACCGATGGCGTCACTCCGGTCAGCACCAGTGTCCGCAGCTTTACTGCTGTCACCCCGCCGCCGCTACCCACCGTGACCATCGCCGCCACGGATGCCGCTGCTGGTGAGTTCGGAGCCGATCAATCCTTGGCATTCACCATCACCCGCACCGGTTCCACCGCCGCCACGCTCACCGTCCCGCTGACCGCCAGCGGAACTGCGAGTGCTACGGATTACTCCGGTTTCACGAGCAGTGTGATCATTCCGATCAGCCAAGCCAGCATCGCTCTGGCACTAACAGTCGTTGCTGATACGGATGCAGAAGGACCGGAAACCATCACCCTCTCGCTTGCCGCCAGTGCGGATTTCACCGCCGGATCGCCTGCGAGCGCCAATGCCGTGATTGCCGACAAGCCATCGCAGAGCTTCTACTTCGACAACATCGCAGACGCAGCGAAACGCAATCCCACCATGGATGCGGATGATGATGGCAAGGTCAACATCATCGAATACTTCATGGGCACGCTTCCTGGCGATGCCAGCAGCAACGGTATCCTAACAATCCCGTCCACCGGTGTGAACACGTTCAAAGTCCGCTACCCACGCGCCAAGAACCGCCCCGATGTTTCCGGCAGCCTACGTTGGTCCTCAGATCTAACGAATTGGCACATCAGCGGCCAAAGCAACGGCACCTATACGGTGACCTTCGCCGAAGCCGTCGTCTCCGCCACCGAGGCAAATCCCGAGACCGTCGAAGCCACCGCCACCGTCACCGGTCCCGGCGTGGCGCCGCAGATCTTCGTGCGCCTCGGTGTGGATTGATATTTAGGTTTGTGAATCCGGATCGGCCATTCACGGCTGATCCGGATTTTTTTTCAAATCCCATCATAAAAGTGACGACCTCATACCAGTTCCCGCAGTGAGAAACATCGGTGTCTAACATCGACCTCGTGAGGTGGCATGGATCTTGGCGAGATGATCTTGGGCTTGGGTTCGCCAGTATCCAGATGATTTTTCAAGCAGCGGATAAACTTCACGGTGCGCTGAGTGAGTCGCTGGATGGCTTTTTGGAGATTCGTGATTCCGTCGTGTTCTTTGGACTTTAGGGTCTTGTCTCGGTCGTCGAGGGTTTGGGCTTTGCGTTCGATCTCGGCTTCATTGCGGATGCTGGTATCCCCATCCGTCTGATCCTCCATGATGTCATCAGGTCGTGGGTGAGGCATAACAAGCGGGCTTTGCAAGTTTTGTCATGTACCTTGCTGGCAAATGACGTGATTTCGCCGAGTAAATTTGCTAGGGCAAAAGTATTTTAATTATTTCTGGCTCTTATAATTTTTTCAAGTCACGTGCCCCCCACAAGATTCCTGCTGCTGCCGTTCCGCTACCGCGCATTTTTCGCGCCCCGTCTTTTCGCTTCGGTCCAAACCGCTCGCGGGCACTCGTAAAGGCCTCGT
>VFJU01000201.1 GCA_009885905.1 Verrucomicrobiota bacterium | reverse complement strand
GCAGCGCCTTGAATGTATTCGGGTTCTTTACGTTGCGCCTCAGGAATTTCCCGCCAGGCGGTGCGAGTCGGGTGGGAGTATCCAGATAGACGCTCGACTTCACGAAGTTTTTTATCGAGGGCTTGCTCGCCTTTGTGCTGGATGCGAAGGTCGATGGTGGTGGTGATGTTGAGTCCACCCAGTTCGATATTTTCCTTTTCTAAAATCACCTCAAGGTCGCGTCGGATCGCGTCCATGGCGTAGGATTCTTGAGCTTCACGGCGCCATTTCGGGCGTACCTCGATGGGATCGGCTTTTGCCATTTCTGCCTCCGCTTTGGTGATAGCTCCGGCAGCGACCATGCGATCTAGTGTGGTGCCACGCTCACGGGTCGCTGCTTCCATTGAGCTGAAGGGGTTGAACGAGTCTGGTCCACGGACGATGCCAGCAAGTAGCGCAGATTGAGAAAGTGTTAGCTCGGACGGGTGTTTTTCAAAATAAATTCGGGAAGCTTCGCCGACTCCTTTGATCTGTCTTCCCCAGTTGATTTGGTTGATGTATGCTTCGAGGATATCGTCTTTTTCCATTGCTGCTTCGAGGCGGAAAGCGATTGCAATCTCTAACAATTTTCTATCTATCTGGCGTGGTAAGTCACCGCGTGTTTCACCATTTTTAAGTTGAAAGATATCAGCGGCGAGTTGCTGTGTGATGGTGGACGCGCCCTCGCGTTTGCCTTTGAGATTTTGCAAACCTGCTCGGATCACGCCGATAGGATCGAAGGCTCCATGCCAGTAGAATCTTTCGTCTTCGCGAGCGAGGATGGCCTTACGAAAATTTTCTGCGACTTGGTTAAGTGGAACCAAGGAGCGTTTTTCGCCGTGGATGCGGCCGATTTCTGCACCGAGACGATCATGGATGATCGTGCGCTCAGGCATGGCGTGAATTTTTGCTAGGTCATAACGTTGTGAACGAATTCCATAGATCAGGGCAAAAAAAGCGACAAAGTAGAGGCCAGCCACGGCGGGGTAGCCTGCGAGCCGAACGAAGAATTTCAGCGGTTGTCTGAGTGGTCGTGTGCAGAGGCTGAATAAGTGGAAAGGCCAAAACAGCAGCAGTGACAGCACCCCGGGCGCGTGGCTGCGGCGGCGATTGTTTTCCTGCGGGTTGCATTTTGGCATCTGCGTGCGAATGATAAGCGATACTTCGTTCGGGTTCCACTCTTGATATTCACCAAGACAAATTGCACGAGCGGCTTCGCTGTCATCTAAACCATTATGAAAGTTCTCCCCATTTTGCCTATCGTGTCGTTGGTTTTTGGACACGGTTTTGGAATTTTAACGGCGAGTGATGAAGTGCGAAATTTGACAGATATCGCCAAATTGGAGGGAAAAGTCCAAGCCGTGTCGCGCAAGGTGATGCCTGCCACCGTGGCGTTGTTGGCGGATTCCACCGAATCATCTGGGTCTGGCGTGATCACCACTGCGGATGGCTTAATTTTAACTGCCGCTCACGTGGTTCAGGGAGCTGAAGAGGTCACCGTGGTATTTACGGATGGTGAACAAGTCACGGGTAAGGTGCTTGGGGCAAACTATTCCAAAGACATTGCCATGGTGCAGATCCTTGGCAAAGGACCATGGCCATTTGCTGCGATGGGTGAGTCAAAATCTCTGGGTGCAGGCGATTGGGTGGTCGCGCTGGGTCACTCGGCGGGATTCGATGCGGCAAGGACACCGCCGATCCGCTTTGGTCGGGTGGTCTCAAAGGGCCCTGGGAATTTTCTAACATCAGACTGCACATTGATCGGTGGGGACTCGGGGGGGCCATTGTTCGATCTTGATGGAAAAATTGTTGGCATCAATTCATCGATTGGAGTTTCACTAACAAACAACAATCACGCTGGCATCGATGGGTTTAAGGAAGACTGGGATCGCATTCGATCGGGTGAGGCATGGGGTAAGCTTTCAATGAATCCTTTTGCGAATCCTGAAATGCCCGTGCTCGGCATCGTTTTCGGCGGGCGCCGTGGCAACCAAGGTGTTCCTGTTGAGGGAGTGGTTCCTAAGTCGCCAGCGGGGGCAGCAGGTGTACGTGCAGGCGATGTGATTCTTAGAATCGATGGTAGCGTGATAGGCGATGCGAATAAACTGTTACAAGTATTAGCAAAAAAACAACCTGGCGACAAAGTGAAGCTTGTCGTTCAGCGCGACCGAAAAGACCTCGAAATGAATGTAGTTTTAGCGCGTCGTGATGCGCTTTTTGAAGATTAGCCCGAAACAATCACATGAAAACGATAATGTATTTTGCCATGACGATGGCATTCTCTAACGTAGTCTTTGGCGAAGATGACATACCGCTCATCATGCCAGAAGAGCGGCAGACGGTGGATGATCAGTCGGTGGCGTTCAGTGAGGCGATCCGTCCGGCTCTTGTTGAGGCAGCGAAGTCCACCGTAAGAGTCTGGTCGGGATCGCGTCGACTCGCATACGGCACCGTGATAGGGGATGGGAGTCGCATCATTACCAAGTGGAGCGAGATCGCAAGATCGCGTGGCGAGTTGAGAGTGGATTCGTCTAACAATGAAAGCCGTGATGTCAAGTTGCTCGGTGTTTATCAAGAAGAAGATATTGTCTTACTGAAGGTGGAGGGAAAACCGTTAACCCCCGTGAATTGGTCATTTGAGGAAAACAAACTTGGAAGTTTTCTAGCAGCGTCACAGCCAGACGGTCGCTTGGCATCCTTCGGGGTGGTGAGTGTGCTTTCGCGGAACTTGCGAGAAACAGATCTTGCCTACCTAGGTGTCATCAGTGACGCAGAGTTCGTAGGTGAGGGGGTCAAAATAAAGGCGGTGGCAAAAGATTCTGGTGCAGCGGCCGCTGGCTTGGCGTTGGGAGATGTGATTGTAAAAGTCGGAGACCGTTCGATTTCTGGTTTGCAAGAACTGAAAAACGCCCTCGTTGGTGTAAGTCCTGGTGCGATGATCTCGCTTCAGATTGCGGCGAACGGTGCCGAAAAGAATGTTCAGGTGTTACTGGGTAATCGTCCAAACCTACCCCAGTATCTCGGTGGACGGTTAGAGCAAATGGAACGTATGGGTGGACCGATCAGCCAAATTCGCGATTCCTTCTCCCAAGTGATTCAGACTGATATGAAGCCTAAGCCTAACCAAATTGGTGGACCTGTGGTGGATCTCAATGGGCGAGTCAGAGGAATCACCGTGGCACGTGCCGACCGGACTCGGTCATTTGTCATGCCGGCCAAGGCGGTGGTCGATTTGCTTAAAAAAGAGCCTGAAAATCCAGCTTTAGCTCAAGTTAGAAATCCAGATGAACAGATTCAATCATCGGCACGTGGTGAGGTGGATCCGCAAGCCAGACCCCGTGGGCGTACGAGACCTAGCAGCGAAGAGAGGATGCGGCGTCACCTCAGTGACATGGAGCGTCTGATGGAGCACATGCGTTTGGAAATGCAAGGATTGGATGAGCGGTGACAACACCGTTTACATTCTAGCAGGAAATTTATCCGCGAGCCATTGCTCGAGGAGCATTGGCCAGGCGGCGAGTGTGGATTTTCCTTTCATGCCGTAACCGTGCCCCCCTGTTTCAAAGAGATGGAGTGAGACAGGCACCTTGTTGGCCTTGCAGGCGGTGGCGAATTCGAGACTGTTCCGGCAGTCGACCGAGTCGTCCGATGTGCTGACGATGAAAATCGGTGGAGTCGCTGGAGTGACCGACTTGGCTGTGGAGTATTGATCTGCGATTTCCATGCTTGGGTTCTCACCGAGCAGATTTTTGCGGGACCCTGAGTGGGCTAGTGGAGGAGTCATCGCGATCACCGGATAGATGAGAATTGCAAAATCGGGTCGGCAATCGAGGAGATCGATTTCATCGTGAGTTTCTAACGAAAAAGAGTCGGCGAAGTGGGTGGCACACAAACTTGCGAGGTGACCGCCGGCGGATGACCCCATCACCCCAATTTTTTTAGGATCGATTCCCCATTTCGCGGACTTAGATCTAACGGATCGAATGGCGCGCCGTGCATCGAGAAAAGGAATTGGAAATTGATAACCCAGTGCGGGATTGCCGCTGACACGATACTTCACCACAAATCCGGCAATTCCTCGGGCCGCTAACCATTTCGCATAATCGTGCCCTTCGTGATCGGTCGCAAGCAAGCCGTAGCCACCTCCCGGGAAAAT
>VFJU01000486.1 GCA_009885905.1 Verrucomicrobiota bacterium | reverse complement strand
GCTGCGGGAGAATTCGGATGTGCTGCTGATGTAATAAAGAAAGGCGCCGCCGCCGATCACCACAACGAGGGTGGTAAAGACTAACAATATTCCTAGGCAAGATTTCATGGATATTTCTTTAGAAAAATTGTGCAGTCCTAGCCAGCAGGAATTGAAAGTTTCCGCTCGATCCGAGCTGCAAAGGCACCGTCTGTTTGATCTCGAAAGGGTAGGGCGTCACGCATCGAGTGAAGAGTTAGCTCTGGGTGATCTGCTAGAAATTCCTCAATTAACCCGAGGTTTTCATCGTGCTCGATCGAGCAGGTCGAATAGACGATTCTCCCGCTAGGTTTGAGGCAGACGAGGGAGTTTTCGAGAATTTTTCGTTGGGTGATAGCAATTTTTTCGATGTCTGGAGCTTGCAAGCGCCAACGCACATCGACGCGACGGCGGATCACTCCGGTATTCGAGCAAGGGACGTCGAGGAGGATCGCATCGAATGACTCGTGCCATTCGGAAGGAGCGGGATGTGTCCAGTCGTGCACGGCGATGGTGGCATTACCGGCGTGGAGACGTGAGAGGTTCTCTTGGAGGCGAGATAATCGTTTTTCGTTAGAATCGGTGCAGAGTAAGCCGTCAGCGGACCCGAGCGCGGCGGCGATGAGAAATGCTTTTCCGCCGGGAGCGGCGCATGCGTCGAGGATGCGCTCGCCGGGTTTAGGATCGAGCAGTTCGACTGAGTGGCGAGTGGCGGGGTCTTGGATGTACACCGAGCCAGATGCGAGCAGGGCGGATGGCAGGGAATTCTCTATTTTGAAGAAACCCGGCGCATTATCCAGAGGTGTGCCAGGGAGCGACTCTACGGCGGGAGCGAGTGGATTGACGCGGAAATAATTCACTGCGGGAAGATTGTCCCACTCCATGAGTGAAATCGCATTGCGAGTGCCGAACGCAGCCCGCCAGCGGTTGTAAAGCCAGTCTGGATGCGAATAGGCGACCGGTTGCGGTAAATCCGCAATTTCATCCATCAAGGGCTTCCGCGCAACCGTGGCCCGGCGCAACACTGCGTTGATCAGGCTGCGGACGCTGGCCTTGCCGGCCTCCACCGTTTCGTTCACTGCTGCATGGTCGGGCAGGTTGAGTATCAGCAACTGGCAGAGACCGACACGCAGGATGTCGCGCGTTTCTGCATCCAGCTTACCCTCACGCAGCTTACCGATCCAGTGGTCTAACAACCGTCGATGCCGCAGCACTCCGAAAAGAATTGCCTGTAGCAAACCGCGATCTGACGACGACAACATACGGCGCTGTGCATGTCTCTCGATCAAGGTTTCCGCGTAGTCATGACCTTTGGCCCAAGCGCGAAGTGCCGAAACCGCAGCTTGGCGGACGTGGAAATTTTTGGCGGACATAGATCGTAAAGTGTGACTATCCGCGATCACGTAACGGTGGCGGGGTCGCGAGTGGGGTATGACTATTTCGCTGGCACGAAAAATGACAGCAAAATTAGGTTGGCCCGCCGGTGTCATTCTACATGGCGCAATGCGGGATAGGAAATTATCCTATTTTCCCCTTGCCAAGGTCGTGTGGATCACTAGTTTGCCCGTCCCATGCCAAGAGTCGGAGGAAAAGCAAAAACACGGAAAGCCGTTGCCAAGCGTTTCAAAGTCACTGGGACAGGGAAAATTCTTCGTCGGAAACAAGGGGCTCGCCACTTGTTGCAAGGCAAGAACAGCAAACGCAAGCGTCGTCTTGGCCAAGCTGCTCTCGTCTCCGATGCTGACCTCAGAAACGTCAGAGAGAATCTTCCTTTTTCCCGGTAACTGGAAATCGCAGCAACGAATAATATGCCCCGTCCGCGAATCGGACGGCCTTTACACAGCCTGATCCCGCAAGGGAGACAAGAACAGTCGAGACTGTGGAAGGAAATGAAAATAACGGTCTGTTCAAACTGAAATAAACTAAATGCCACGTGCCACCAACTCACCGGCCAGTCGCGCCCGCCGCAAGCGGACGTTGCTCCGTGCCAAGGGTTTCCGCGGTTTCCGCTCGAAACTCTTCCGTTACGCCAAGGACGCAGTCCGAAAGGCGCTGACGTATGAATATCGGGACCGGAAGAAGCGCAAAGGTCAATTCCGCCGTCTGTGGACGCAGCGTATTAACGCCGCCTGCCGCAACGAGGACATGACTTATTCGCGTTTCATTGAAGGCTTGAAAGCTGCCGGAATCGAAGCTGACCGCAAGATCCTCTCGGATCTCGCGATCACCGATGCCGCAGCCTTCTCCGCCATCATTGCCCAGTCGAAGAAGGCTCTCGCAGCGAAGCACGCTGCGGTTGCTGCCTGAGACTGAATCCGCAATATTCGAAAACATCACGCGCTGCTCGGTCACAAGCCGAGCAGCGTTTTTGTTATGATGTATTGCGTGGCATCGGTTGGGTGGATTCCCGAACAGGTCAGATTTTGCACGATGCATCGCGCTTCGGCTCGTGACCGCGGAATAGGTCCATAAGAATTAGGAAATTCTCGAGTATTGTTTTAGACTTAATCCGTTGGAAAATAATCCAAGGTCTGAAATTTTCCTCTCGTCAGTCATAACCCGTATCATTAAAGTCATCAGGCAAAGAAAAAATCAAACGTTTAACAACTTGGCACGAACTTTGCTAAATTAATCATCACAATCTGCCCAATCATGAAAAAAATCGAAGCGATTATTAAACCGTTCAAACTTGAAGAAGTGAAAGAAGCTCTCGCAGAGGTGGGAGTGCAAGGCATGACCGTCACCGAAGTCAAGGGCTTCGGTCGTCAAAAAGGTCATACCGAAATTTATCGAGGCTCTGAATATACCGTCGATTTCCTTCCCAAGGTGAAAATTGAAATCGTCGTGGACGATTCGCAAGCGGACGCCGTCGCTTCCGCGATTGTGAAAAGCGCGAACACCGGTAAGATCGGAGACGGCAAGGTTTTCATCTCGACGATCGAAGAGGCGATTCGCATCCGCACCGGCGAGACTGGTACCTCGGCGGTGGCAGTAAACTAATAAATATTTCCCCCCCGATAAAGCCGACGATCTTTAAATGAGGATCGTCGGTTTTTTATTTATTTGCACCTCGGTTCCCTGATTTTTCACAGATTCGGGGGTTGCCCGCAGGACATCAATAACTACTGCGAAAGCGCTGGATACCATCCACAATTCCTTGGGCGATGCTATCACGAAACCAACCAGACTTCATGCGGTCACGTTCCTCTGCATTGCTGACGAATCCACCCTCGACGAGGATGGCGGGTGAGGTGGAATTCCGGATGACGTAGAATCGGGCGTATTTCGCACAGCGGTCCACGGTGCGTGTTTTGCGAATCAGGCTTCCTTGCACCAAGTGCGCGAGTTGCCGGCCTTGCTCGCTGGAATAAAATGTTTCAAGCCCGCTGACTTGCTGTTTCCAGGTGTAGTTGTAGTGAATACTGACGAAAATAGCATTTTTGTAGCGATTTCCGATACCGACTCGCTGGGGAAGGGAGATGAAATAATCGCTACGGCGCGTCATCACCGTCTGGTAGCCGAGTTTTTTTAATTTGCTTTCCAGTCGAAATGCGGTGTCGAGCGCGAGGTGTTTTTCATAAACTCGACCCCATTGGCCACCATTGTCGTGTCCACCGTGTCCGGCGTCGATTACAACGGTGCGGAAATTCGCAGCGCTCGCTACGTTAGCCATCGTGCAAATGGCGATGATCGTCAGAAATTGGAGAAGGGATTTCATCGGGTGAAAGGGTGCTTGTTTAAAACTGTTAATATAACTTAACATTACTAGAGGTTTGTAAAGCCAAATCACCACTTTAGTGAAAAGATTTGGCTCTAATACGTCACGGCTGGGCGTTCCGAGGTCTTGCGGATGGTTGCTTTGGCAGCTGCAGCGGCTTTCGGATCATAAGGGATACTATTGGCAACTCGAACGGTGCCGTCGGCGAAAGTGATGAGTTGAGGATCGCCTTGGGAGCCACGCTGGTGGATTTGTCGCTCGACGAGTTTTCCGTCGGTATCAATTTGGCAATGAACCCACATGGTTGGCGTGGCCAAGAACATGACGTGCATGCGTTGTTGGCGGTCGACGGTTACCAACGGTTTACGAAGCATTAGCACGTCGCCGAGCAAAAAGGTGCGGACGTTTTGACCGGTACGATTGTCGATGACTTGGGCGTATATTTGGGCTTTTTCGTCGCCACTAAAATTCAGCAAGCGAAACTCACGAGTTTGTCCTGGTTTGCTTGGAATTCCAACTTTCTGTGACCAGTAAGGGACTCCGGGGCTTTGATTGAATAAAGCTCGGTTGGTGGCGGAACCGTCGTTGAGACTCCCCGGGACATGGATGAGGGCGCCCACCGAAAAGTTCCCTGCCTCGCCGAGTTGGTAGGATTGTGAAAGGTCGAACTGGCGGGATTGCGATTCACCTGCGCGGATTGTTACGCTTCCAAAAAAGTTACGACCCCTACGTGTAACGGGCTCGTTATGGCGATCCGTGATCAAAAAATCAATCCACTGGGTACGCCCATCGCTAGCGAAGGTGAGCGGTCGGCCCGCGTGATTGGTGATGGTGACGATCGCCAAGACTGGTTCTCCCGCGACGTATTGTTTCTTTGAAAGTTTGAGACTCGTAGAGAGTTGGGCATGCGTGCCGCAGGTAAGCAAAATTCCGAGAGAAAAAATTCTAAAACACCAAGTAATCATTACACGCCACAATTAGCCCAACCTCGCAAACGCGTCAACCTAACGGAGCATGAAGTTGTGTTTTTTGTAATTTTGCAGCGAGAAATGAAATTTAGGTTTCCGAAATACTTGACGTGGATTAGGATCACGCCGTGAAGTTTCTTCGTTGGTTGTTGCCGGTTGCGTTGCTGATTTTCTTCAGTTTGCAGTGCAT
>VFJU01000515.1 GCA_009885905.1 Verrucomicrobiota bacterium | reverse complement strand
CAAGCGGACCCACTTGGAATACGAATTCTCCATTGAGCATCATCCGAGTCACACCCTTTTTGTCTTTACCCAGCGAGATCTTACGCATGCCGAAGTAACTCGTCACCGAATCCACCACCTGATCATTCGACTTCAGTGTCACGCGTAAATCGTAGAGAAATGGAGAATCTGGCGACCAACGTTTCGGGTCAGGGATCGCAAGCTTAAGCTCACTGCCCGCGGCCCCACTGACTTGCGCGATCTCTCTACCTGAGTCGCTCACAACGGCATGCACGGCGCCATGGCCTGTCACCGTCAATCTGAGAAAACCACCGTCCAAATCAGGAACCATCTTCAATGCGTCGATGTGATTTTCTGACACGGGTTCTAACCAAACGGTCTGCCAAATCCCAGAACTTGGAGTGTACATAATGCTGCCAGATTTTAATTTCTGTTTTCCACGAGGCTGACCACCCAAATCGGTTGGGTCAAAAACCTCAACCTGAATTTGCTGACTACCCACTGACTTCAATGCGGCAGTAATATCAAAACTAAATCCATCATAGCCGCCCCGGTGAGAACCGATTTCCTTACCGTTGACAGAAACTTTTGTTTCCCAATCCACCGCTCCAAAATGCAAAAGAATCCTACGACCCGACCAGCCCGGCGGAACCTCAAAATTGCGACGGTAGGTCATCCGATCCGAGTGCTTCATCACACCTGATAGAGCCGACTCAATCGGAAATGGTACTAAGATCGGCGACTCAGTGCCGTCACCAAGTTTGACGTCCCAAAGTCCATTCAAATTAAGCCAATCCTTCCGAACCATCTGCGGTCGTGGGTATTCTATCAAGACCTTATCGGGAGAAACATCTTTCGCCCATCGAGTCATCAACGGACCCACTCCAGGCTTCCACTCAGCCGAGCGAACTGGTAATACTAACAGGCTGAAAATCCCAACCCCAAGCCAGGGCCACTTTGTCTCAAAAAATCGAAGTTTGTTCATTTGTTTCTTGTTGAATACATGGAAATACATGGCCTCGGCTTGCTTTTTTTCATTTTATTTGTAAACGAGGTTCATAATAATGAAATGGTTTTAGAAATGAATGAATGAACTTCGATCCATCACTGTCACATCCTGCATGAAAAAAATTATTCTCATTTTCATGATTTCAAATGCACTCGCCTCGGCTGAGACTTGCAGGGATGTCGTCCGCGACGCTTCGGGACGAATCGTCCAAACCGTAGAATCACAAAAAAATTCCAACGGCACGACGAAATCAGTCACAAGAGATGCATCGGGGCGCATCGTTAGTACGTCCAGCGGTGCCCCATCTGCAAACGGAAAAATGCAGACCACTTATCGTGATGCGAGTGGACGGTTGATCGGCTCAGCTGCAACACAAACAACCCCAGGCGGAGCATCGCAAACCACCTATCGAGACGCGGCAGGACGGATCGAAGGCAGCGCCGCGTCCCGCCCAAGCACAGGTTCCTCCAGCACAACGCAATTCCGCGACGCCTCGGGACGAGTCACCGGCAGCTCGACAAACCGCAATGGACTAACAGGAACGAGCACATCTGTCCAACGCGACGCCTCGGGCCGAGTTGTTGGAACCAACACCAACCGCGGACAATGTCATGGTACGACTGTGGTTCCGTCACCACCACCTAACGTAAAACGTTAAAATAAATTCACCCTCTTGAATCAGGATACAAATCACACGAATCAGGCTTATGCATTCTAACGAAACCATTTCACAGTTCTCAACGATAGATGCGATCCTACAAGGAATATATGATGGGCCAGCAACGTTCGCAAAAGTGAAACACTACGGCGACTTCGGACTTGGCACGGTGAATCATCTTGATGGTGAAATGTTGGCTCTTGATGGTATTTTCTACCAGATCACCAACGACGGTAAGGTCCACATCATCACAGAGGATATGAAAACATCCTTCGCCACGATGACTTATTTCAAAGGCGAGCACACGGCCACGTTGCCAAAGATCGCAACCTTTCGAAGTCTTCAGATGTGGCTCAATCGTCACCTTGGATCTCAGAACTTTTTCTGGTCGATTCGAATTCACGGTCTATTTCCCACGATGAAGGTCCGGAGTATCTCACGCCAAAATCCACCTTATCAACCGCTCGCCGAAATCATCCAAACCGAGGCGATCTTTGAATTCACCCATGTGACAGGTACGCTCATCGGCTTTCGCTGCCCACCTTACATCAAAGGCATCAATGTTCCAGGGTATCATTTTCACTTCTTAAGCGACGATAAATCGAAAGGCGGCCATGTGTTGGGCTGCAGTTTGAATGGGGCTCATGCAGCTTGGGGTTCGCACAAAACATTTCAAATGATGCTGCCAAATGAACAGGCTTTTCGTCACGCAGACTTCTCAGTACACGATGCCGAAACTCTTCAAAAAGTTGAATAAGACAT
>VFJU01000234.1 GCA_009885905.1 Verrucomicrobiota bacterium | reverse complement strand
TGCTCGGCTTGTTCGATCTCCGGGCTACCATAGTCTTCGTGGTAATAGTGGGTGAAAGTTTCTAACGTATAACTTTCAATACTTGATGCAGATTTAGCGTCGACAGGTGAAGTGAATTCTAAAGCAAATCCGTCGGGCGTGGCTCTCACCGTCTTGATCTCAAACGGCAGCTTGCCAGTCCAATCCAGACGCTGCATCGCATTTTCAGCCAAGCCCCTAACTGGCCAACCGCGCTTGCTACCACCTACAAAAATTTGCCCCTTATCGGTGATTGTTCCTCCAATAATTCCAGTCTTGAATCCTTGTCGGAATGGAAAACACGCTCCTTGATAAACTCCATTCACTTTTTCCAAATCAGCACGCATCAAAAGGCTCAATGTGTAATCTGCAACGAACATCTGTCCAGAAAATGGGCCGAACTTGCCGGCTGATTTATCGAGCATGATCGCAGTCGCGCATTGTCCCATTTTCTTGTATGGAAAAATAATAGATGGGAGAACCAGTTGAGGAATTCGTTCTGCGTCGGAGTAATAGCGAGCCTCATCAGTGTTAGAAGGCTCGCTAGGTCGCGGGCCCATATTTGGCGCGTGGCTGTACCAAGGAAAACTGATAGGATGCCCCATGAAGCCGCCGGGTCTCAGATGTTTTAGTGAGCATGAACCGTTCCACGGCCCTTGGTTTTCGGAATAAAATGCATCGCCTTCTTGGTTAAATGCAACCCCAGCAGGACTGCGCAAGCCGCTGCACATCGCTTCCCAACGACCATCTGGGAAATGCCTCAACGCCCATCCGCGAAATGGAGACTCCGAAGTGTAACTTCCGGTGAGACAATGAGTGGTCCATATCGCACCATCTTTATCAAAACTATTAGAACCAAAGGTGTATTCATGTTCACCGCCCCAGCCCCATGCATCACTAACAGTTTCAAAACGATCCGCCTTACCATCATCATTGGTGTCCATCACACGAGTCACCTCACTCTGCTGACTCGCAAAAAGCACCCCATCCCGATAGGCGAGACCAAATATTTCTGTGAGCCCGGTTGCAAATAATTTCCACACGGGTGCTGGTGGAGTAGCGTCATGACCCGTGGCAAAATAGATTTCGCCACGCCGTGTGCCCACCGCCAAGCGACCATCAGGCAGTGACACGATACTCCCAGCTTCGACCACTGCACCTGAAGGCAGCGGCACGTCGTAGATACTGTAGTAATCCGGTTCGCGCTCATTGGCAACAAGCTCTGCGAGATCGTCGGTGTTGATATTTTGCGCCAAGTCCGCCGGCTTTACACCAACTCGATAGCCGCCGAAATCGCTTTTCTTAGGCGAATAAGTTCCAACGTGAGTAACATCAGACTTAGCTGGGATCATATCATCCAATCCAACGCACCAATAACAAGCATTAACAAACATTCTCCTAACACCTTCTTCCTTGAAGTCGTCTCCATATCCCATTGTAGTCGTGAAAACACGGGCTGGCTTGCCAGAGGTGCCAGTGAATGTCTTGGTCCACGCGATCGGAACAGGTGGCTTTTCAACGTCTGGCGCATCGTCCGGACTAAGCCCAACAAGAGGTTGTCCCAATACGAGCGGAGAACTGTCACCTTCTAGCTCCGTAACCTGATAGGCGTGGCCGGGACCCCAAATCGAATCGACACCACGAAGGATAGGATGATCTTTCATTCCGTCAGCCACGATTCCCTTAGTGCTCTCTGTCCGATATCCACCATAATGGTCTACCCATGTTTCACCGAGAACTTGCCGACCAAATCCACCAGGAAAATTTTTGCTAGGTCCACGCCATCCCCATTCGGCGAAAACGTCTTTTTGGAATTTATCATAACTAAAAGCATGGGTCGCAGTGCGAACTCCGATCACAGGCCGACCTGAGTTAACATACTCCACAAATTTCGCCATTTGTTCCGTGGGCAAGTGACGAAAGCGAGTAAACACAACCATCAAATCTGCTGTTTTAAGAGCATCTAGACCTGGAATATTGTTATCAACTTTCGGGTCAATCTCGCCTGTTTCAGGATTGATCGCGAACAACACGGTGCATTCGAATCCGTGACGCTTTGCAAGTATTTGTGCCATTGCGGGCATTGATTCTTCCGAACGATATTCTTCGTCACCCGTCACAAACACTATCCGCTTACCCTTACCCGGTCCGTTTCCGCCCTTACAAGTTAACCAAGGAATCTCGGCCGCGTAGATGCTTGAATGGTATGACATCAAAAAAATAATGGCGGTGGTGATTCGTAAAAGAAGGTGAGGTTTACCAATCATAGTTGATTTTCAGTAGGTGGTTAGGTCCGGTATTTTGAATGGGGACTAGCAACTCCATTTTGTCACCTCTTCCACGGACAATTGACTTTGTTTCATCATTTACCGTGATGGTCAAATCGCCATTTAACCGCCATGAGTTTTTGCCGGTAGCAGCGAGCTTGCCAGTGGCTAACTTGAAATGGAGACCCTCCAAAGAGATACCCGTAAACTTCAATTCGCGCCGAAGCCCTCGCTTATCGGTTGAAGTCATCAAATCTTCAACTTTCAAGTTAGAGAATGAATAAATCAATGTAGGTCGCTTTTCCCCATCTAATTGATAACCTATAAATTTCAATCCGAGTTCCTTACTTGATTGGTTGGGCCATGGTGAGTCCTTGTTTGCTAAGACCCCAAAAGCTGAACCACTTGGAAAACGAACGACATCGCCGCCGAGTGGAGAAATTTCACCCATTCCTTGGTTACTCCAATGGGGTGAAACATCAAGAAAGCGACCACGCCAAACCAGCGCCAGACGACCTTCATTGGCATCGAATGCAGCGTTGACTTGTCCAGGGTAGCCGAGAGCAATCCCCCTGAAACCTGCACCCTTGATTTTTCCTCGATACAAAACCGCCTCTCCACCCACAACGATCTCCATATTTTTCCGACTCAAACCTTCTGGAAACTTAGCATTGATTCCATCTGATAGATAAGTCCAAAGAGCAGCATGTTGGCGGTCGACATCGCCACCGACCAAACTTGGCAGTAGACATTTACCATTAGGCCAAAGAGACGGCATACGGGTGCCTGTCTGGAAATCGTTAGGATTACGAAGAAACCTTCGAAACCAATCTTCATTAAGTCGATCAGTTGTTTTTGTTAGATCAATCACTTGCATTGAATGCGCAGGTTGACGGTTGAATTGATGACACGCGATACAAGATAAACCATCAGTTCCTACCAGTTGGCGACCTACCTCTCGTTGCAAACTTGGCGAGTCCTCCACTGGCAAGATAGGATTTGGATGCCGATCAATCTCCACCAACCAATCTGCAAGCTTACCAGTATTACTGGATCCAAATTGTGGCATTCGGGTGTTTAAATAAGGCCTAACTACTGCACCCTCGTTAAGTACTTTTCTTAGCCATTCCAGACGCAACTTATCACCCACCCCGTCAAGATGCGGAGGAATGCGACCTTGGTCGCCGAGATCATCAACATTAGAAGTAAAAAAAGCACTGCGGTCTGAAGATACACCACCCAAACCGTCACGAACGTGGCAGGAAAGACAGCGAAATGAATTCAATGAGATCGCAACACGTTGCCGCGTATCAGGAAGTCCAATTCTAATCAAACTCAAAGCTTTAACAACTGATGCGCGAGTTTCTGAGTTAAAATGAAAGTCTGGTGCGGGTGCCTTGGGTTCCGCCGCGAGACAACCACGGGTGGTATCGAGATCTGATAAGCTTGGTAATGAATAGTTTGATGATTTACCCTCGTGGCAAGCTGCACAATTTAGCGATTGATAAAGCAAGCGACCTTGTTCGATTTTTCGAGTATCTGAAATGAAAGTTGGAACCTCTACAGCAAGATCGCTCGAAGGCTCACGCTCGCGACTCATTAGTGCTTCGGGAATCGTTTGTCGGACAATTCCCGGACCCTGCCATTCGACTAGCAGTGCGGGTTTAATTTTTCCACGACGCACGAAGTCGAGCTTCAACTCATAACGTCCGGGCTTCAAATCCATGTCATATTTCTCGTCGACAGATTCTTTTTCCCAACTTTCTTCACCTAGCGACCACCGTCCTGCAATAGATAGACGACTTGCTCCGGTGGCTTTCAGAAAAAATGTGTATTCCCCACCTACTTTAACATCGAGCCAAGT
>VFJU01000136.1 GCA_009885905.1 Verrucomicrobiota bacterium | reverse complement strand
GATTGAACCTTGGTAGCTAAGTTCATAATTCGCCTTCAGTCGATAGGGAGAGAGTTCAATCGAGTCCGATTCCGTCAGGTATGAAGTGATTCCTTTTACCTGCTTACCATCAAGAAAGTAGTCACCGTTCCAGTCGCCTTTAACGATCCAGATGGGAGAAAATGTGACACTTGCAGTTCCAGGCCAGACGCTCTTGCTGGAAGCTCGGACAATGGAATTTCCGTTGTCGAGCAGATGTTGGAGACAGACCAAACGCGTATCCCCTTCGGACATTGAGCTTGTCGCCACGAATCCAGATGCGCCACCATCACGGGTCACATCATTCGCCCGCCGCACGAAAAATGCACAAAGGTCGGCATTTGCACTCGTTCCTTCATAAAGGCATTTCGTCAGGTAGTTCAAAAACGTGCCTCCTAACGTCCCACGGATTTTGCGACCACCTAAATAAGGGGGATTGCCGGAGAAGGCATCAAACCCACCGCGAGCGAACACTTCAGGAAATTCCAACGGCCAGTGGAATGTTCGGCGTTCGCGCAGTTGCTCGCGGGCGTGAGCGGATAGTTGGTTGATGGTTGGCGGTTGAGTGTTGAGAGAAGCGTGGTGCAGTCAATACATAGGTAACACTTATGGGTCAGAACATAGGTTACACTTGTTGCATTTAGGGTTACACTTTCATTTCTGCTTGTCCAGCTTCCATGCGATGCGACCGCACCGCATGGAAGCTGGATTTTTCTGGGTCAATGTGGCCGATTAATAATTCAGCGAACCACACTTCGATTAATCCTTCCGGCTCTGGATTTAGCCCCACCGACCATCCGGCTAACGTTGTCGATAGCATGATGCTTTCTCCTCCAAAGCGAATAATTCCAAGTTTATTCACCTTGCGTGTCGCCACGTTTCCATAGTCGATGTCATCGGGCGTACCAGTCCATTGGCGTTTCGAGTTTAGATAAACTTCGCTTGGACGCTTCATTTCCAGGCCTTCATGTGGGCGTTCGTGATTGTATTCGTTTCGCCACAGATCAAATGCCTCTTGATCTCGCCCGATCCTCGCGCTTTGCAACTCGCGCCGAATGTCACGATGCATCCGCTCGTGCGCACCATTGTCCTGTGGACACCCAGGACGGCTCCGCTCCAGACTGATTCCCAGCGCCAGCCACCAGGTCGACAACCGACTCAACCCCAGCAAGCCCTGCACCGAGGCAAATGGAGGACCGTTATCGCTGCGAATCGCTTCTGGCAACCCATGCCGCTCAAAGAGTCGCTCAAAGCAGGCTCTCACACTTTCCGTGCGCGAATTTTCTAGCACTCGCATATCGAGTAACATCCGGCTGTATTCATCTCGCACCGTCAGTGGCTCAACACGTAGACCTTCACGATCCTTCCACCAACCTTTAAAATCAACCGTCCAAACCTCGTTGGGGGATTGCGCTTTGCGGCCGGTGGTAAGACGATCATTTGAATCCCGCTTCCTCCGCTTCTTGCGTGGCTCCGTGAGTCCTGCTCGCTCCAAAACTCGCTTGAAACTGCTTTCACTGGGAACCTCCCCGCCCATTTTCCGCTCATACAAGTCTCTGATCTTGCGTGCTCCCCAATGCGGATGTCCCGTCTTAAGCTGCACGATCTTACACACCACTGCCTCGCTGAGTTCAGACGCATGTCCATGCGGTCGGCGACTCTCGTCTTCCATCGCTCCCAAGCCTTGCTCCAAAAAGCGCTGCTTCCACTTGTAGCCAGTCTTGGCGCTGATGCCATACTCACGACACAACTCGCGAAAGTTGATCGTCCTCATCGATTTCATTACAAATTCAGTTCTTTGGTCCATTTTTTGAGTCTCTTTCCATGGCATAGCGGGCGCTCCTTTCGTCGCGCTTACTCTACCAGTGTGTTACCCATGTATTGAACCAAATGTGTTACCCATGTTCTGAACCTGTACCGGTAGGGCTGACCCTCCGTGGTCGGCCGACTTTGGCCCTGAGGGTGAGGTGTGATGGAAATCTAGCGGGAAAGTGGCAGGACTGAAACGGCGTGGTCGGAGGAATAATTGATGAATGTTGAATTTTGAATTTTGATTTTTGAAGGGAAGAGGTAGGGCGGATCCGGCTCGGT
>VFJU01000017.1 GCA_009885905.1 Verrucomicrobiota bacterium | reverse complement strand
GTCGGCGAGTGGCTTCATCTGTTCTCCTGGACGGAGGTTTTTCCATGCCGCGAGGATCGAATCATTGGTCATCGACTGCATCCAAAGCCGTTTGACTGGCTTGGTGATTTCGCCGATTTCCATGATATAGCGGAAAATGAGTTCGCCTTCGCGGCCGGCGTCGCAAGCATTGATGATAGTATCCACGTCTTTGCGCTTGGCCAACTTGAGGACCTGCTTGAGGCGGGCCTCGGAGTCTGGAATAGGGTCGAGCGTGAACTTGTCCGGGATGGCCGGAAGTACGCTAAAATTCCAGGCAAGTTTCTTGCCATTCGGACCCATCGGCATGCGCAATTCGACGAGGTGACCGACGGCGGATGTGATCACGGCGGTGTCGTTCTCGTAGAAAACATCGCGACCGGAGCCTGACTTTTCAAACTTGCCCAAGACCTTGGTGAGAACCTTGCTCAGGTCGTTCATGACGCTGGGTTTTTCGGCGATGATCAGTGTTTTTCCCATAAAAAAGTAGAGCCGTTCAGCGGCGCTGGGTTGAGGGACTAGACTCGGGAGGCTGGATTTGGCAAGCGGATTGGTGAATTTTCGCAATTTCGGGTTTTACCGTCTGGCGTATCTGAAGCCCGGAAACGCCCTCACCAGCCTTCGCATTTCCAGTTTCATCAAGTTGGCGGTCACTACATGCGCGGGCAGTCCACTGCGCTCAATGATGCGATCCACTGGCGATTCGTCCGTCGTCACTGCTGCGAAAACCGCGGCTTCTTCTTCTGGAAGCTCGGGGATTTCCGTGGCGGGCTCAGTTTGGCTGGCTTGGCGGGCAAAGGGCAGTTGGCCGAGGTCGTCAAGTAGGTGACTGGCGTCAGCGACGAGCGTGGCCCCGTCGCGGATGAGTTGATTGCACCCCGCGGAGGTTGGCTTGTCGATCGGGCCCGGGACGGCGAAAATCGGTTTGCCATATTCTGAGGCGAGGTTCGCGGTGATTAAAGAACCCGACCACGCTGGGCATTCGACCACGAGCACCGCCCGCGCCCATGCCGCGACGATACGGTTGCGCATCGGAAAAGTCTGCTTGTCGGGCGAGGTGTGCAGAGGAAACTCCGAAACCACTGCGCCGAAGCCGCTGGCGATTTTTTCAGCGAGTGCGAGATTTTCCTGTGGAAAAAGCTTCGCCAAGCCCGAACCTAACACCGCGATGGTGCGGCCATTCGCGGCCACGGCGGCCTCGTGGGCGGCGGTGTCGATTCCACGCGCCAACCCGGAGATGATGGTGAAGCCAGCTTGTGCGATCTGGTAGGAAAGTTTCTTGGTGGCCTGCGTGCCGTAAATCGTCGCCCGTCGCGAGCCGACCACACCGATGGCATGTTTGTCTCGTGCTTCTAACTGGCCCCAGACGTAGAGTAGCAGCGGCGGATCGTAGGCATCGCGTAGGGGTGAAGGGTAGCCCTCGTCGTCTTGGGTGACGATGGAAATTCCGCGCTCCGCAGCCTCACGCAGTTCGGTGGTGGGATCCGCGTGGTCTTGCCATGCTTGGAGGATACTTGCGGTCTCTTCACCGATGCTATCCACCCGCATCAATCGATCCTTGGCGGCGCCGAGGATGGCAGCGGGGCTCCCGCCAAAAGCATCTAACAGCCGGCGGACACGCACTGGACCGATTTTCGGCAACATGTTGAGGGCGACGAGGGCTTCTTGAGTAGTCATGTGAACACTATTCTGTGGATAGATTGCCCATTCGTCAAAGCTGGTTTACAGAATATGATCCGAGTTTTATGAAATCAAGTCAGCGCCAGCAGGGCCTCGTCCCAGTCCTTCCAGACCGGATCAAGATTCTGCGCCCGCAACATCTCGGCAACTTCGGCAGGACTGCGAGTGTCATGAATTTGAAATTGCTCGGTCGCTTTCTCGCATCCAGATTTTTCTTTAAGCTCCACGCGGCGACCCTTCACGGTGAGGTGCAAATCATCGCCCCCCGCACCGGTGTAACCACCCGGTTCAGTCTTGGCACCGGCCGACATGTGAGTCACGCCGAGTGTGGCAATCGCGTCGCGTAACGGCGCGGGCTCACGGGTGGAAACGACGATGCCAACCTGCGGAAATAACAGACGAAAAACGGCGATCAAGCGAACAAAAGATTTGTCTGGTAGGTAGAGTTCCGGATCTGGCTGGTATTCATAATTCCCTGCGTACGGTCGCATCCGTGGAAAGGCGATGGTGAACTGCGCTTTCCAACAATTCCGATAGAGGTATTCCAAATGCGCGCAAAGTGCGAGTGCCTCAAACTTCCAACTTGCCAGACCGAACAATGCACCGATGCCGATGCGGCGAAATCCTCCTGCGTAAGCACGCTCGGGGCAATCTAACCGCCAGTCAAAATTTTTCTTTGGTCCAGCGGTGTGAAGTTGCTGATAGGTTTCGCGATGGTAAGTTTCCTGATAGACGACAAGTCCTTCAGCGCCATGACTGACGATTTCAGTGTATTGATCATCTTCCATCGGCCCGACTTCGAGCGCGAGTGTCGGAATGAATGGCTTGAGCGCGTCGAGGCAGTTTTGCAAATAACCCTCAGAGACAAATTTGGGGTGTTCGCCGGCGACGAGGAGAATATTACGAAATCCTAGCCCGTGAAGGTGTCTCGCCTCGGTGACTACCTGATCAACTGTTAGCGTTGTTCGAAAAATCCCTGCATCGCGCGAAAATCCGCAATAGCTGCAATTGTTCACGCATTCGTTAGAAACATAAAGCGGCGCGAATAAGCGCATCGTTCTGCCAAAGTGCCGGCGCGTCACGTGCTGGCTCTGGCGGGCCAAGCCTTCGAGTGGCCCGCCGGTTTCCTCGGCAATCAAATGCGCAAACCGCCGCATCAGAGGCGTCGGGTGCTTCAAGAGATCGGGAAAAACATCGGCAAATGCCATGGCGGGCGGAATGTGCCCCGTGAATGGAAGGACGTCAAAGGTGCTTTGCGAATTATCTTCGCGGAGATCGATTGAATCTCGGGTGGGATCACTTAAGGCGCGTCACTTTGGAATTTCGTTGAGTGTGTAATAAGCATCGGGATGCCATAGGGTCGAACCGCTTGAGGATTTAACGCCCTTGGAGGCCAGGTGGTGGACGTGACCACGGACGAGCCCGTCAATTTTAAGCCGCACGGATTTTTTGTCGGTGGAGACGGTGGCGGAGATGATACTCGGGTTGGCGTCGTCGACTTCCGGGCTGCCGTACTCGGATTGGAGGATATAGGTCCACGCCTTCATGCTGTAGCTTTTCGGATTTTCCGCGCTGGCGGCGTCGACCGGTTCGGTGAAATTCAGTGTAAAGCCGTCGGAGTTGGCGGTCATGGTTTGTATTTCAAAGGGTGTCTTGCCCGTCCACTTGACGCGCTCAAAGGTGAAAGGCTTGCTGCCGCGCGACGCCCAACCTCGGTTAGATCCACCCGCGAAGATGATACCGGCTTCGCCATCATAACGGAGTGGAATGATGCCGGCTTCGAAGTCTTCGAGGAAATGAAAAACAGCACCCTGATAGAGATCATTAACCTTCTCGAGACAAACGCGCTGGATTTGTGAGTGAGTCTGCTCACCAACGTAAAGTTGGTTCTTCCAAGGACCAAATTTTCCTCCGCTCGTATCGCAGGCGATGCCAGTCGGAGATTGTCCAATCTTGCCGTGTGGGAAAATCACCGCAGGCGGAATGAATTCTGGAAACTTGATCCGCTCGGTGAGCGTGCGTGATCCGTCGGCCACTTCTGGCGGTGCGGTGAGGTTGACGAGTTGGTGGAATTTATTTCCGGTTGGGTTGCCTTGGAAGGATCCGGGCTTGAGCCACTTGAGGGAGGATGAACCATTCCAAACGCCTTGATTGTCGACATAGAAAACATCGCCTTCGGCATTTAAGCCAATTCCACCCGGCGAACGGATACCCGAGCAGGTGGGGATCATTTTTCCTTCCGGAGTGATCCGCACGCACCAGCCCCGCCAGTCAGACTCCGCGGTGAAGGATCCCGTGAGGCAAAGGACTACCCAGATGTCGCCATTCTTATCGGGCTCGCTGCCAAAGGCGTATTCGTGGTAGTCACCTTTGATGCCCCAGTCCGAGCAAATCGTCTCGAATGTATCGGCCACGCCGCTGCCTGTGGAATCTTTCAAGCGAGTGACTTCCGGACGCTGAGTGAGATAGAGCCAGCCGGCCTTCCAGAACAT
>VFJU01000356.1 GCA_009885905.1 Verrucomicrobiota bacterium | reverse complement strand
TTGAACGTTGTCGGCCAGACTATCGAATAGACCGCCAAAACTTCCCGTGGTTTACATTTGAGTTTGTTAGTCACGGCGAAGGGACCCTTCGACTGGGTGACGTGAATTCACCATTGCTCGCAGGAAGTTGTTTTATTTATGGGCCATCGATCCCGCATCGAATTGTTAGTTCATCGATTCATCCACTGAGAAAATATTTCGTCGGGTTTACGGGCTTAGGGGTGGTCGATTTTTTAGAGAAATATGAAATCAATCCTGGGTTTGTTTCTCGCTGCTTGAGAGGCGAACCGATGCGTCAGGCGTTTGATACGCTGATCGACCGCGGAATCCGTAAGTCACGCTTTGCTGGCCCGCTGTGTTCGGGCATCACCAAACAATTGCTTTTGATGTGTCGGGACGATGCCATGGGTGATATCGATGTGACGACGCTAGCCTTTGCGACTTACTCAAGGACTAAAGACTTCATGGAACAAAATTTTATCCAAGTGACCACGCTGGATGGGATTGCAAAAAATTGCGGATTGGATGCTCCGTATCTGTGTCGACTTTTTGCCAAGTTCCAGGGTGAGAGTCCCTATCAATTTCTCACTCGTTTACGAATGGAGTACGCGTCAAAAGTTTTGTTAGAAAGTGATTCTTCGGTGAAGTCGGTTGCGGCCATGCTTGGGTTTAAGGATGCCTTCCATTTTTCGAGAGTCTTTAAGTCGGTTCACCATGTGCCACCGTCGCGCTTTCGGCAAACGATGCACCCGCAGTGGTCGTTGTGAATCTAGGTTGACGAATCGACCATATACGGGAAAATGTCGCCATGCTTCAAACTGGAATTCTCAATCCGCACCTTCTTGATCTATTGGCCCGCGTTCGCCACACCAACACGCTCGTGATTGCCGACTGGGCATTTCCCTACTGGCCTGAAATCGAGACGGTTGACATATCTCTGACGCGGGGTATTCCGACGGTGCTCGACGTTTTAGACCTTTTGACTCCGGTCTTTAAAATTGGTCGGATTTGGCAAGCCAACGAGTTCGTAACTTCTAACACGGTTGAAGTAGTGGATC
>VFJU01000241.1 GCA_009885905.1 Verrucomicrobiota bacterium | reverse complement strand
TCACGATGAGTGGTCTTTTGAATGGGACCGGCTACACGTTTACCGTCACCGCGACCAACAGCATCGGAACCAGTCTGCCATCGGCCGCGACCGCCACAGTCACCCCCGCGACGCTGCCCTCAGTCACCACACCTTCTTCGGCCAGTGTCAGCAACAGCACAGCCACTCTCGGCGGAAATGTCACCAATGATGGTGGGGCAAACCTATCAGTACGTGGAGTTGTTTATTCTCAAACTGCAATCAACAGCAATCCGCAAATCGGTGGGGTGGGCGTGACAAACGTTCCCACGAGCGGCACGACTGGAATTTTCACAGTGAATGTCTCTGCCCTAACACCTGGAACTGCTTACACTTTTGCTGCCTATGCGACCAATAACCAAGGCACTGGCTATTGCTCTATCGGTAGCTTTGTCACACTAAGCAGTGATGCAACTCTTTCGGCGCTTTCACTAAGCGCGGGAACTTTGATTCCAGTGTTTTCTACCAGTACATATCTCTACAACTTTTCGGTTTCTAACGAAGTGGCATCCACCACGGTGACCCCGACGGCAACGCAGGGAGGCGCGGCGATCTCGGTGGATGGCACCACCGTTTTATCGGGTAATGCCAGCAGTGCGATTCCGTTGAATGTTGGATCTAATTCCATTGTCACATCGGTTACTGCACAAGATGGTGTCACCACCCATATCTACACCGTCACCGTGACTCGCCTAAGCCCAGTGGAAACCTGGCGGAAATTCTATTTCAATATCATCAGTGACTCCGGTATTGCTGCAGACACTGCAAATCCTGACGGTGACAATCTAACGAATATTCAGGAATACGTTTTTGGTAGTGATCCTACCACACCTGAGGCTGGCGTCTTTCTTAACGCCAACTCGAGTGGCGGACTGTTCACTCTCTCATTCACTGCGCGGCAAGCTGCCGGCGTCGGCTATGCAGGACTCACGCGGTATTACACGGTTGAAACGTCCACTGACTTGGCGAACGCGGCCTCTTGGTCGGCGCTCACAAGCTATTCGAACATTGTAGGCGCCAACCAAGTGGTAACGCCCACTCCTTCCACGGCCGGTACTCGGGGGTTCTATCGTTTGAAAACGTGGTTAGAATGACGTTGCGTCGACTTATCATTCAACTTGCTGATCTGATAGAACTTAGTGATATGGTTTTTATTTTCCCCTTCCAAAAATATCGAAGGTTTCATGTGATTTCTGTCGTTCGCCTCATACAAGCTCGGCTACTGCCTCTGCTGTTTCTTACTTTTTCGGCTTCGAGTTCTGCCGCTGATCTTTTTAAAACGACAAGTACTGGTGCGATCAACGTCACAGCGGTCAGTGAGTTCGAGACGCTTAGAGTCAATTGGATGAATACGTTGATTGCTGACTTATTAAGCACAAAGAGTTCCACCAGCATCAACGGCAGGGCTTTGGGTTATCAAACGACGATGGTTTACACCCTGAGTTCTATCAAAGTGACGAGCGGGGGAACGGGTTACTTGAGTGCCCCCACGGTCAGTATCACAGGCGGTGGTGGCAGTGGTGCTACAGCGACGGCGGCGATCTCGGCGGGCAAGGTCACAGCCATTACCGTGACGAACGGAGGGTCAGG
>VFJU01000395.1 GCA_009885905.1 Verrucomicrobiota bacterium | reverse complement strand
TGCCCATTCGATGTCGCCATGGAGTGCTTGCATGTATTGGAAAGTCCCACCGAAATCTTCTGGTGGACAAGCACGCGCACCTTCGAGCACTTCTGGTCCGCCGTCACCGGAAACTTTCTTCTCAAAAATAATTTCGTGAATCCACTCGTCCGCGAAGTCGTAACGATAGAGAATGCGGATTGGCAATTTGCGACGGCCCAGAAACTCAGCAACGGTTAGCACTGCCTCGTCTTGAAACTCTCCAGCGGTTTGGTCTTCCAGCCCAATTGGACCGATGACATCAACCAAGCGCTTGCCCTTGCCGTGGCGGAATTCATGTGGACTCTTGTTATCCCAACCCATCACGGACTGGATCGCGTCGCTGAAATCGATGAAGCTGATATTGATAGAAATTGAGAATCGCCGCCAAATTTGTGGCTGAATTCCATAGAGAAACACCTTCACCAAAACCCGATTTTCGTCCTTCGCTTTCGCCATGCCTTTAGCTTGTGAACACTGTTGAGAAAAAATCAAATCAGAACTGGTTCAAGTTTGCTAAGGAAAGGGCTCTCATAGGCACTTCAAATTTTGAGGTGTCTAACCCTCGAACATCACAGAAACCAAGGGCTTTACGATGACCACAAAGGAATTAAAATGTCACAACTTCACCATTAATGCCAAACCTCTCGGTTCGTTGTTCCCCAGCGATTATTTAAGCTTTATAAACACCGCAAGATTCGCATTTCTTTTTCATTCAATCTTATGAAAACAAGTTATACCCGTAGGCTTAAGCGACTCACTCGGTGGATTTTTATCAGCCTTGAAAAACCCATCGTGGCGCTGCTCTCCATCGTGACGCTCTCCTGCTCCACCGTGGCACCCACTTCTCAAATCCCAAAGGTATCGGGGGCTAAAAATGCCCAAGTCCAGCAAGGCCTCCATCCCGATTACATCGCGGATCCATTTGAACCTTGGAACCGCATGGTCTGGGCGGCGAATCAAGGGTTGCTAGTTGGTTTTTTGCACCCAACGGCTCGGGCTTATCGAGCCATTTGCCCGCCTCCAATCCGGGGCTCGATCCGTAACTTTGCCCGCAATCTTGCTTATCCAGGACGCTTGCTGAACAATATATTACAAGGACGTTGGAGCGGCGCGGGAGACGAATCGCTCAGTTTTTTGTGCAATACTACCGTTGGTGTCGCAGGCTTTTTAGACGTGAGCACGCGTTGGAACATTCCAAAGTCTGACGCTGACTTCGGCCAGACATTCAGCCGTTGGGGATGGAAACCAAACACATTCGTGATGTTGCCCTTACTGGGTCCTAGTGACGACATGAATGTGGTCGGCACGGCATGCGATAAAGCCACCCAACCTCTTAATTATTTTCCCCCTTACGGTCTTGTCACTCCCGGAACGACCTATAACAATCTATCAGATCAAACAGAGGAGGGGCTTCGTTTCATCTCTTCGGAGACGGATTCCTATGTCGGTGTCAAAGCGTTATGGACCTATGCCTCAAAAGATGAAGCCCCAGACTGGACGAGTAATGGCGCAAAAGATATCCCGACACTGCAGTCATTAGGTGTAGTTGCAGCGCGCCCGAAAGACCCCGAATTTTTGGCGCGCGGAAGTATCACGGGTGTCCGCTTGCCATCTACTGGACGCATCATGAAATTCAACTATTGGATGCAACCAAAGCATGCGCCGATTGTGTTTATTGTACCAGGTCTCGGATCCCATCGGCAATCCTCACACATCTTATCGCTTGCGGAGTCAATCTATCAAAATGGATTTTCTGTCGTAACCACGACCGGAATTTTTCACCCGGAATTTATGGAAAACGCATCGACTGCAGCACTCCCTGGATATCCGCCAACGGATTGCCATGATCTACTCGTCGAGTTGACAGAAATTGAAAAATTGTTAGGCAAAAAGTTTCCAAGTAGAATGGGTGCTAAGGCGCTCGTCGGCGCATCGATGGGGGGGTTTGAAGCGCTCTATCTTGCTGCCCAAGAAAAAAATCAACTCGCTGGGTTGCTACGTTTTGACCGTTACGTCGCCATCGACACGCCTGTCGACCTTCATGAAATCGATGTGCCCATCGATTGTTATTACAATGCGCCTCTGAACTGGCCTCTCGATGAGAGACAGATGCGGGTGAACAACACGATCCACAAGGCCGTAAAGTTGTCGATGATGCCTCCATCATCCACTACTCCGCCTCCTTTTGATGCCGCAGAATCTCAGTACCTGGTAGGGCTTTCATTTCGTATCACGCTGAGAGACACGATTTACTTCAGTCAGTCGCGTCAAAATATGGGGATACTTCAAGCGCCTCTTTTGCCCTCGCAGAGAGAGGAAAGTTACCGAGAAATCATGGATTGTTCGTTCGGTGACTATTTCAATGATTTTTTAAAACCTTACTACCAGAGCATAGGGATTCAAAGTTCTCAATTGATTCGTCAATTAAATTTACGCACTCATCAAGTAGCCCTTCGAAATCAAAAAAAGATTAGAATCATCGTAAACCGCAATGATTTTCTGCTGGAAAAACAAGACGTTTCTTGGTTAGAAAAAACATTCCCACCATCGCGTCTGAAAATATTTCCAGACGGAGGACATATGGGAAATATCGCAAGCGACGAT
>VFJU01000097.1 GCA_009885905.1 Verrucomicrobiota bacterium | reverse complement strand
TTCACGTGCTGCCTCGGCGATGCAGCGCCACCTTTTCAGGTAGGGCTGCCTCTCCGAGGCCGCCTGCGGATGAGATGTGTTAGAGAAAGCCTGAGAACAGCCGCACCGGCATTTCTTATTATTTATCATCTGCCACCCATACACGTGCTGCCTCGGCGATGCAGCGCCACCTTTTCAGGTAGGGCAGCCTCTCCGAGGCCGCCTGCGAATGAGGTGTGTTAGAAAAAGCCTAAGAACAGCCGCATCGGCATTTCTTATTCTTTATCTTCAACCGCCCATTCACGTGCTGCCTCGGCGATGCAGCGCCACCTTTTCAGGTAGGGCTGCCTCAGATCGAAGGACACCTCAGGCGTGAAATTCCTGGATGCTCTTCACTTGGAATTCCATGGTCTTCAGCGACCGCATCGCCTTCACCGACGCCTCGGCGGCGGCGAGATTGGTGGCGTGAGAGATTTTTTGCGCGATCGCGGTGGAGCGGATCAGCACCTCGTCTGCACGTGACTCGTGGGTCGACGGGGTGTTGATGATGAAATGGATTTCTCCGTTTTTCATCATATCGATGACGTTCGGGCGGGCCTGCTCGAGCACCTTGTAAACGCGGCGACTTCCGATGCCATTCTCGGTGAGAAACGTGTGGGTACCTCCGGTGGAAAAGATGGTGAACCCCAAATCGGTGAGATCGCGTGCGACGGCCACTGCGCGAGGTTTGTCCAGATCCGCCACAGACAAAAAGACGTTGCCCTCGGTGGGCAAGGGATTGAAAGCGCTGATTTGCGACTTGGCGTAGGCCATTCCCCAGTCTGCATCGATGCCCATGACCTCGCCGGTGGATTTCATTTCAGGGCCTAACACAATATCGATACCCGGGAAGCGGTTCCACGGGAAGACGGCCTCCTTCACCGAGAAATGCGCTGGAATAATCGTTTGCGTGTAGCCGAGATCCTTGAGCTTCGCGCCGACCATGACTTTGGCTGCAAGCTTGGCGAGGGAAACTCCGGTCGCTTTACTAACAAATGGCACAGTACGTGACGCGCGTGGGTTCACCTCGATCACGTAGAGCTGCTCGTCCTTCACGGCGAACTGAATATTCATCAGCCCTATCACTTTCAGTTCGCGAGCGAGGTCGGTGGCAGCCCGGGTGATTTCTGCTTTGATATGATCTGTTAGTGTGAATGCCGGGATCACGCAAGCAGAGTCGCCGGAGTGGATGCCGGCTTGCTCGATGTGCTCCATGATCGCGCCGACCACCGAAGTTTCGCCGTCACTGATACAGTCCACGTCCACCTCCGTAGCATTGTTGAGGAAGCGGTCGACGAGGACTGGTCGCTCGGGTGAGGCGATCACTGCTTCGCGCATGTAGCGGGAAAGCTCGCTGTCGTTGTAAACAATCATCATGCCGCGGCCACCGAGGACAAAGGATGGGCGAACGAGGACGGGGTAGGTGATGCGGTTGGCGATCAAGATGGCCTCAGCTTCATTGGTCGCGGTGCCGGCCTCGGCTTGCTTGAGATTGAGCTTGTCTAACAGCTCAGAGAAAAACTTGCGATCTTCAGCTTGTTCGATTGATTTCGGCGAAGTGCCAATGATCGGCACGCCGTGGCGCTCAAGGTCTGCGGCGAGATTGAGTGGAGTTTGTCCACCGAATTGAACGATGACTCCGTAGGGTTTTTCCTCGTCGCAGATGTTGAGTACATCTTCTAACGTGAGGGGTTCGAAGAAAAGTTTGTCAGAGGTGTCGTAGTCGGTCGAGACCGTCTCGGGGTTCGAGTTGACCATGATCGTCTCGTAGCCGAGTTCCTTCAGAGCGAAGGCCGCGTGCACACAGCAGTAGTCGAATTCAATGCCTTGACCGATTCTGTTAGGTCCACCACCGAGGATGATGATTTTCTTTTTATCCGACTGACGGGCTTCATTTTCGTCGCCGTAAGATGAATAAAAATATGGGGTGTAAGCCTCGAACTCAGCGGCGCAAGTGTCTACGAGGCGGTAACCGGGAATGATGCCCTTCGCCTTGCGTTCGGCACGGACCTCGTCTTCTGTGGTACCTTTGGCAAGAGCGATCTGGCGATCGGAGAAACCGAGTTTTTTTGCTCGTTTCAAGTCGATTTCCGCGAGGTGCT
>VFJU01000401.1 GCA_009885905.1 Verrucomicrobiota bacterium | reverse complement strand
GGCTTTTTCGGGGTGGATTTCACGCCAGAATTTTGCCCTAAAAATTTAATTACAATCACGCAATGAAATCTCTTGTGCTGTATTTTTTAGGGAGGTAAATCTTTAAGTGCTAGATTTCCATTAACCCTAATTGTCAAAAAATATGAATGCTATCCTTTGCGAGATTATGTTGAGGGCAGAGTCGGTGTCTCCTGCCAGTGCCGCGGTGTCACACATTCCACACGTGTTAGACGAGACGAAGCGCTCGTATTTCAAGTGTATGTCATTGGTGTCCGACTACGACGAGGAGTGGATGACCTTCGTCGAACAGCACGCAAGAGAGAGCGGCTGGGTTGCGAGTGGTGAGGTCGCGGCGGATTCTTCGCCTCGGGTTTGGAACTCGCCTTGCGCGTGATGCGAGGCTCATCCTCGAAACGGCTAACAAGCACACCGGTCAAATGCGGCGTGCCTGCCATATGCTATACAAATCCGAAGGGAATTCCAGTCTGCTGCGCAGTGGAGACCGACCAAGCAGGAAACGTGTTGAAAGTGTGAATGGCTATTAATTCGGCTCAGGAGAGATCGAGCGGACTGGGAACCTCGGCCTCAGCCACCGTCACGATGGACTGGGTTACCGTCGGCAACGCAAACAACGCGGCTGACACCACTGGCTACGGTTTTTTCGCAAAAAATGGGCTTTGTCAGACAGCTTGTTGATCTAGGATCTCCCACCACGGAACGTCACGCTCAAGCAAATCTCAAAGCGCTCATGAATGGCGAAAATAATTTGTTAGATGACAGGTTTCTTAATGTAGCCAAACGATGCCCTAATTAACTTCGGATTTCGGGTTTCAGTCACTGAAAGTGAATCACGAAATTAAAACGCACCCCGCATCCCACCCGCGTCCCTCGCACACGACGGGCCTGTCCAACAACCGAAAGGTTCGGGGCTATCGCCTAAACCTATCTTTGGGGTTCGACAAGTCGTTTTGCTAGGTATTCAGGAGCAAGGTCCGCACCATTTGGCCATGCGACGGTGCCGCCCACGAGCCTAACGGCTGCGAAAACCTCGGGATCTTGAAGGGGTCGGAAGATCGGACCATCCAACTCGGATGAAAGGTCAACTTCCCCAGCGTCACCGTTGTTAAACTCTAGGCAGAGCCTGTGCTCGCCCAGGTATCGAACAGACAATATTCTCAGGATTTTCATTATTATTCCAGTGGCTCGATTGAATTGAGGGGCTGCTCAAGTCTAGCAAGCTGCCAATCGGCGAGCAAGTCGTCCCTATGAAGGTCAGCCCACTCCATCACAGCCCGCAAGGCCCGTTTTGGAAATTTCCCCTCCACTACTCCAGTCTCGATATCGACGGTAATCTCGTAATTACCGTATTCCGCGTGAAAATGAGGCGGGGCATGATCGCGATAGAACATGCGCACCACAATTCCAAGAAAGCGACTGATCTCAGGCATGGTAATTTTCTTCCGAATGTTTTAAAGCACTAGACCCGCAATGATGGAAGCTCGAATTTAAATAAAAACGGAGAGAAGGTCCGGAACAGACCAGTCACCGCGTTATGTTCAATTTGTATGGGAAAATGAATTGATTGAGATTACCCGCGAGATTGCGCAAGGGCCAGGGGCAACGTGAGGGCGGCGATGGCGGATGTTGAGATACGGTTGGGGTGAAGGCCTGAGGAAGGGCCTGACGCGGAAAAGGAAATTTTGTCAAGATTTGCATACTGCCCGATTTTTTTCTGACCCCATTTTCCCGGCAGTTAGGACGGAGGTGGCGTTGAAATGTCAGCGGCGCTTGGCTGGTGTACCCAATTGAATAATCAATCCACTTTGAGTTTTGGCGTCATTTTTTGCTGGGAATCTAGTCATTTTAAAAACATTTCTTGAACAATCGAGCAATATTTTGTATTGCTCTTTTCAAGATGAGCGAACTCTCTTTCGAGTGGGACCCAGAAAAAGCGGCGAATAACACCGACAAACATGGCGTTACATTCGAGGAGGCCAAATCGGTGTTTATGACGAAGATGCGCTTGTGATTCCAGACCCAGAACATTCAATGGATGAAGAGCGTTTTGTCATCATGGGACTTAGCGGCAACTCACGAATGCTGGTGGTGGTCCACTGCTTCAGGAAGGCCGGATCATGCATCAGAATCATCTCGGTCAGAAGAGCCGGGACAAAGGAACAGAAACCCTACTTGGAGAAAAAAAGATGAAAACGGAATACGATTTTTCAAAAGCCAAAAAGAACCCCTACGCGAAGCGTCTGAAGAAGGCCGTCACAATCCGTCTGGAGCCTGATATCATCAATTACTTCAAAACGATGTCAGGAGAAAATGGTATCCCCTATCAGAACCTGATCAATCTCTATCTGCTGGACTGCGCGAAAGCCGGCCGCAAGCTTTCGCTCGCCTGGAAGAAATGATCGGTGGATCGAAAGGTTGAACCCGAAAATTTATTCATTGGTTCATGGTGTGTTGAGAAATGCAGTTAGTCTGACAAGAAGACCGAAAAAGTGAGTGACCTTTCCCACCAACCGCAATGCGAAAAATAGCTTGTGATTAGTCCGTAATGCGGACATGTTACGCATCGTTTTAATGGTTTTTACTGCCCGTGATGGCGCCATTTAAATTGTTCAAATGCGTAACCTGACCCGAATGGCGCTAATTTAAGGGTAATTTCGGATGAAATCAGGGCTTCATGGGGAACCAGTTGGTGTGCCGATTCGGATGTCGGCGAAGCCTGTAGAACGGAGGTTTTCATGGGGCCACATCACGAGTTTTGGTGGAGGGCTGCAACTCATTGTATATGTGGGGAAATTCCTTAAGTTAGCGCCATTCCACACTGACCCCATTTTTCCCGAAGAACGTTTGGCCGCCTATTTTATGAGCTTTCAGACTCTAACGGATTTCCCTGTTTTGAACAGGCGAGAAATCCGCTTTTGCTCAGTCGCCGACGGGCTCTGATTTTTTGGTTGAGTCAGTTGCCCGATTCGCACAAATTTTCATAGTGAGAATTTCGCAAGCGACCTGCCAAGCCATCAAGAGCAATGTCGCAAAGATTGTTCCCGAGGCGGATTGTTACCTATTCGGATCACGCACTGATGACACCTTAAAAGGCGGTGACATCGATGTACTTATCCTCACCCCTGAAAAACTGCCACTCACCCTGCTCTCCAGTTTGAGAAGGTCGATTTTGAATCAGATCGGCGAGCAAAAACTTGATCTCGTCAATTTCACCACCACCAGCAGCCATCCATTCAAGATGATCGCCCTAGAAAATGCCATCGCGCTATGAATCAAGCCAACATCGTAGCGTTGCTCGAGTCCAATCGCCAAATCCTTGGCCAAGCGATGCCATCCTTCATTCGCTCGATCGAAAAATGTCACGCTTTCGACCTCGAGACCCTCATCTCCTTCGAGGTGGAAGAAAGCTTTGATGCGCTCACCTCGAAATTCGCCCGCGTCTCGGATATTTTCACCCAGAAAGTTCTCAAATCCTTCCTCATTCTGCTCCGCGAAGATGCACCCACCTTCCTCGACCGGATGAATCTCTGCGAGAAACTCGGCATCATTCCGTCAGCCAATGATTTGATCGCAATTCGGGACTTGAGAAACCTGATTGCCCACCAATACCTCACGGAAAATTTCCTCGAGGTTTACAAAGAAAGTCTCAATCTATCTCTGAAATTGCTGCAGGCCATCCAGTGTGCCAATGCCGCCTTCGATTCCAGATCCTGACGACAGAAACTTTCCTCGTGTTCCTTTTCGAGTGGAAGCGTTACACGAAATCACTCCTGGTGGAGGCGTCGGCTTAGAGATGTTCAATTTGTATGGGAAAATGAATTGATTGAGATTACCCGCGAAATTGCGCAAGGGCCAGGGGCAACGTGAGGGCGACGATGGCGGATTTGGAGATACGGTTGGGGTGAAAGCCTGAGGAAGGGCCTGATGCGGAAAAGGAAATTCTGTCAAGATTTGCACACTGACCCATTTTCCCCGTGATAGTCGGTGATTGGCGTAAGGCACGTTCACGATGTTCAAGAAAACGCTTCGATGCGATCCGCATAGACGCAAACCAGTTTGTGCGCGGGGAGAAAGGATTCGATCTGCGGCCACACTGACGCGAGAAAGCGGTGAAACTCCTTTCGGCGTATGTTGCCGAAACGCAAATGCACGATCCACGGCGGCGGCATGCTCACCAGGATGCGATCCGAGAAGTCGGTATCCTTGGTGAGAGCACCTACTGACTCGCTCCGGAGAGATCCCGTAGCTCGCCGTCGGTGGGATTTCCACCGAATTCCCGCGCATGGCAGATGGGCAGCGACGGAGAAAAGGTCAGCCGCGTTGGCAAGTTTTCATCGAGCAGAAAGCCCTTCACGCGAGAGCGGCGATTTGAAAGTGATTCGCCATCAAACGCGACGCCCAATCCATGCAGGCTAACACATCCTCGCGGGTCAATGCCGGATATTC
>VFJU01000166.1 GCA_009885905.1 Verrucomicrobiota bacterium | reverse complement strand
TTGATCATGAGCCACAACAAAACGCTGGCCGCTCAACTCTACTCCGAGTTTAAAAACTTTTTCCCCCACAATGCGGTTGAATATTTTGTTTCATATTTCGATTACTATCAGCCTGAAGCCTACATTCCGAGAAGCGACACCTACATCGAGAAAGATTCTGCGATCAACGACGAGATCGAACGTTTGCGCCTGAGCACCATGGGCTCACTCTTGACGCGACAAGACACGATCGTGGTTGCCTCGGTCTCGTGCATCTACGGTTTAGGTTCGCCAGAAGACTACTCAAACATGATGGTGCCGATTTGGGTCGGTCAAAAACTGACTCGTGAGGAGTTTCTCAACTCACTGGTTGGGATGCTTTTCGAGCGCAACGACATCGCTTTCGGGCGCGGGAAATTCCGTGTGCGTGGCGATGTGGTTGAAGTCCACCCAGCGTATCTTGATGAGACAGCGATCCGAGTGGAATTTTTTGACGATGAAGTCGAGCGAATCACCAGTATTCACACCCTGACTGGCAATATCATTGATCGGTTAGAGTCTCACACCTTCTTTCCAGCAAAGCAGTTCGTCACTCCCGGCGACAAAATGAAGCGAGCCGCGATAGAAATTCGCAAAGAGGCCGATCAACAAGTTTCGAAATTTGAAAAAGACAGCAAACTCATCGAAGCCCAACGGCTGAGAATGCGCACTGATTACGATTTAGAGATGATGGCAGAAATGGGTTTCTGCCAAGGTATTGAAAATTATTCAAGACACATCACCGGACGGGATCCTGGCGCGCGGCCATACACATTGTTAGACTTTTTCCCGCGTGACTTTCTGTTACTCGTCGATGAAAGCCACGCGACCATCCCACAAATCGGTGGCATGTATGAGGGCGACAAGAGCCGCAAGACCGTGTTAGTCGACCACGGGTTCCGGCTACCCAGCGCGCTTGATAACCGTCCGCTACGCTTTGAAGAGTTTATGCAAATGACCGGCCAGCGTGTCTACGTTTCGGCGACACCAGGACCTTTTGAAATCGTCAATTCTCGCCCAGAGAACAAATCCTTTATTCCAGTAAAATCAGAGATCAACGGTGTAAAAGTGCCGATGTTCGATTTTAAGAAGATCAAGGTTAAGCCGAGCGGAAATGATCAATCGGTGGCCGACTTCGACCCGAACCACCGCGGCACACCGCTGGTTGTTGAGCAGATTATCCGTCCCACAGGCTTGCTAGATCCAGTGTTGATCCTGCGGCCTCTCAAGGGTCAGATCGATGAAACCATCGAGCTCTGCCGCCAGCGAGTCGAGCGCCACGAACGGGTACTGGTGACGACACTGACCAAGCGAACCGCAGAAGATCTAGCAGAATATTTACAAGGGACGGGACTCAAATGCCGCTATCTTCACTCCGACATTGATGCTGTCGAGCGTGTGGAAATTTTACGCCAACTTCGGGCGGCGACTTTTGACATTCTAATAGGTATCAACTTATTGCGAGAAGGACTGGATTTGCCCGAGGTTTCATTGGTTTGTATTCTTGACGCCGACAAAGAGGGCTTCTTACGCAACGAGACATCGATGATCCAAACCGCCGGACGTGCCGCGCGCCACATCGGTGGAGAGTGCGTCTTATTCTGCGATAAGATTACCGACTCGATCCAAGCACTCATCGACATTACCGAATACCGCCGCGCTCGTCAGCAAGCGCACAATGAGAAACACAACATCACGCCTCAGAGCGTCAAGCGAGCGCTGCAACACAGTTTGCACACTCAAGAATACGTCAAGGAACACGCCGAGAAAATCAACAGCTCATTGGTCGGCGATGATGAAGTGACCTATGACAAGCTGCGAGTTATTTCTGAGTTAGAAGATGAGATGCGTGATGCATCATCCCGTCTCGAATTCGAACGTGCGGCCCATTTGCGCGACCAGATCGCGTCGTTAAAAAATGACAGTCCTGCCCCAGCGCAGAAGTCCGTTAAGTATCCCACAGGGAAACGAGGGAGATCGCGAAAATGATTGATTCCTTGACGCGACCACCAAAAAAATTCATTTCTAGCAGAGTGATCACCCACAAGAGCGACCGTCCCTATTTCGACTCTTGGCTGCGACGGACAAGGCGGCAATTCCAAGTCAGTGGGCGACTGACACAGACCGCCACCCGTCTGGCGACTGAGGAGGGTGGAACGGTGGACGAATGGAGAACACGTCTGCATGACATACTCGATGAGCGGACTCCCCTCTCGCTAGATTTACTTACCCGCATCGACGCATTACTTGCTGGTCCAGCCAAATTCAGCGAATCAGGTCATTTCCAAGAACTCTTATGGCACAATTCGGAAAAGAGTGGTTAGACGGCTGATTTAAAACGTCGATGGTTAGCTCTGAATGCCGTCACATGGTTCCAATGTGAGAACGGGCGGCTTCGCTGTTCGCCGGAACATTGATTTCTTGAGGCAACTTTCCCCGCCTTCACTCAATCGAGAAAAGAAGACGGAAACTAACTATTTTACATCATTTATTGAATATAAAATAGTTA
>VFJU01000288.1 GCA_009885905.1 Verrucomicrobiota bacterium | reverse complement strand
GAAACTGGTTTTTGCAGAGACAGAGCCGCTGACTTTACCGCCTTTGCTCTCGATGAGTTCCTTCATCGTGTCACGGTCTATGCTGAGAGTGCCGGTGAGAACAAAAGTTTTTCCGGTGAGCGGAAATGTTGATAGATCTGCTTCTGCCGCAATGGGTAAGTAATTGTCGGAAAACGGATGGATTTCGAGTTCTGCTAGACAGGTGATAACGTGTTGACCGACCATGGAATTAAAAAATGCAACAATCATCTCGGCGACGGCTGGGCCGACGTCGCCGGTGATGTTGTACTTCGCAAGAAGTTCGTTCTGCTTCTTGGCGCTAGGGCGGGTGTCGCGGAGAAGTTCAGCGAGGATCTCGGAGTCGGCAATTTCGGCGATGTCACGATGCAGGCGAGAAAGTTCCTTAGCGGCGGATTCGCCAAGTTGGCGGATGCCCATGGCGTAGAGCCAGCGGTGGAGTGGCTTTGATTTCGCAGCGCCAAGTGCTGCTAGAACTTTTCCTGCATTCTTCTCGCCGAACCGGCGCGGGGATTCTTCTGTGCCGAGATTGAGGTTGGCTAGAGTGTTCTCATCGAGGCGGAAGAGATCGAGTGGCGTAGAGCAATGATTATGACGAACCAAGGCCTCGGCGACAATTTCACCGAGTCCGTCGAGATCGAGTGCCTTACGCGAAGCGAAGTGCTTGATCGCGGTTACGGCCTGTGCTGGGCATTCGAAATTCGTGCAGCGCCATGCAACAAATCCATCTTCCTGTGAAATCGGGCCACCACAGGAGGGGCATTTGCCACCGACGCTGTGATAGAGTGAATACGGAATCGCACCGTCAACGTGGCGAAGGACTTTTATAATAGCAGGTATAATCTCACCGGCTTTTTCGATAAGCACTGTATCACCGAGGCGGATATCCTTGCGGTCGATCTCATCTTGATTGTGCAGCGTGGCACGGGAAACAGTAGAACCAGAAATGAGTACGGGTGTTAGTTCTGCAACGGGTGTTAGGACTCCGGTGCGCCCGACTTGGATGATAATGTTGGTGATTG
>VFJU01000347.1 GCA_009885905.1 Verrucomicrobiota bacterium | reverse complement strand
CAGATGATGATCGCCCGGTTGGCGAGCGACCAATGAATCATTTTGTTCAACATGGGTCAGTGTTTTCCCGAGTTGGTGGTGGAAGGAGTGGTGATTTCCTCATCGACCGGGGCACCGCGCATCTTGGTGAATAACGATGCTAACAGCAGCAGGAACAGTACACCGGTGGTATACATCCAGATCGGGCTTGCACCGCCACCGGAAGTCTCTGGCGGGAGGCCTGAAGCGGCCCGTTTCTTAGCCTCCATCTCTGCTTTTTTCTCGGGGGTCAGCTCACCGCCATCTTCGGCGTGTTCGTGGCCGTGGGCCGCATCGAGGGCTTCCTTGAGCGAGACTCCACCAGCGCCGCCTCCTGCGAAAGAAAGCGAGTAGGCTCCCTTGGTGACCACGTCATCTGCGAGAAAAAGGCCGGTAACGATTTCTACCATGCGGTCATTCATTTGGCCCACCTGCACTGGCGTCTTGATAAAAGCGTTAGGAAGGTCGAAGTGCTTGACGTAAACGAAACGCTTGCTGGCCTCTCCTTGAAGTGCCGAGCGGGGAATTCCGATAACGTTCTCGCGTTGGCTGAGGACGATGGAGAACTCGGCGCGCATATCGGGGCGCATTTTCAGCCCGGGGTTGGCAACCTTGAAAATGGCATCGATGGTGCCGCTTGCTCGATCAGCCGAGGTACCGAAACGGAGCATCACGCCTTCCAATGGCTGGTCTCCAAGAGCGGAAACCCGGATGTGCGCCTTGCTACCAGGGGCAAGTTTATCGGCTTGATCTTCCGGGACACGGGCGATGGCATAAACCTCAGTAAGGTCGGAAATGTCGAGTAGCTCCTTGTCCGGCTCGACCGGTTCTCCGATACGGATGTGCGATTCGACGACGAGGCCGCCGATGGGTGATTTCAGTTCGATGACGGGCGGCGGGTTGCCGGGCTGGCGGCTTTCGACACGGACGAGGATTTGATCCTCTGCGACAGTGTCGCCTTCCCTCGCTTCTAGGCCGATGACGCGGCCAGAAATGCGGCTGCTAAGAACGCCGTGGCGCTCGGGAATTTCCGCGATGCGACCGAGGGCGAAGACGGTTTCCTCGAAGTCGGTTTCCTCGACTTCTACGGTTTCGATGCGGAGATTTTTTACACCTGTTTCGTCGAGAACGATTGTGTCTAAATTTGCAGCATGAGAAGTCGTGATGCTGAAGTAGTTAGATATTAGAACTATGAACAAAAAAATATTTTTCATGAGATAATTTGTTAGGATTGACCGATTGCTGATTCGTGCCGGACGCGAGCGATGTGATATTGACGGAGTGCTTCAAGTCTGGTGGTTGCGAGCTTGATGCGTTGTTCTCTCGGTGTTAGAACAGATCGGATTTCTCCTTGACCCGCACGAAACGCAT
>VFJU01000019.1 GCA_009885905.1 Verrucomicrobiota bacterium | reverse complement strand
GGCCCCCAAGATCCAATGTAATCGATGTAGTGCTTTCCATCGATATCTTCGATACGACAACCGGCAGCGCGGCGAACAAAAAACGGCTCCCCGCCGACATTACGAAATGCCCGAACAGGTGAGTTCACTCCACCAGGGATGAGTTCCTTGGCGACGGCAAAAATCTTCTGTGAGAGTGGTCCCTGCGGGTGCATGGGTGCAGCATGAAACAGGATTCACAAAGATCCAACCGCGAATCACCCAATCACCGCCATGGTAAAAGCAATTTGAAGATTTCACTTTTTAAAGAAAACGGCTACTTTCATTCGTATGCAGATTTTACGCTTCGCCATCATTGCCATCCTGCTTGTGCTTCCCATGCACGGTCAGATCAAGCGCGCCGAGCGGAAGTCTCTGCTGGATTCCGATCCCAACGTGGTTTATCTCGACCAAACATTGAAAAAAGTCATTGACCTCAAAGTCGTCAGAGAGGCGACCGTTTTTTCGGACAAGGAAGGCAAACAACGCCTCGGCATGCTCAAGGCTAACCAAACTGTCCGCTTGGAGGCCATCACTGATAAAATTTATCGCGTACGCGGTCAAGGCACCCGCGACGGCATCGCGGGTTGGGTCGCTCCGTGGGCGTTTTCCTCCACCGACCCAGAATTCGTCGAGCACTTGAAGTTGCTCTACGAGCGCCAAATCCAAATCCAAAACCTCATCGCTAAAAATCAAGTCGCGGTGGGTATGACGCTCGATGAGGTGACCCTATCAAAAGGCAACCCGACAAAAACGACAGTTAGAAAAACAGCGAGTGGTCAATCAGGGCGCTGGGAATACATCGAATACGAGGAAATCAAAAATTACGTCAACGAGGTCGATCGGCTCACGGGAAATATTTACCGCCGACTTGTCAGTGTGACCCGCCAAGAAAAAAGTAAGTCTTCCGTCGAGTTCGAGAACGATGTCGTCGTCGCGGTTGAAGAAAGCGAGGATCATCAGGGCGGGAACTTACAAATCATCGTCCCGCCGCTGATTTTTCGTTGGTAGTCATCGCAATCGACAATCTTCTCGTCACCCAAACACCGCGAACAAGGCGCTGCATCATTCCTGCTCGCGTTCTCCTCATCCCGTTTTTTCAATTTCCCACTTAATGTATTCTATTGAACACTTTCATCTCCACCGACCACCTATCCAGCCGAGCAGGCTTTGTCACCAGCCCGCCGGAATTTTATCCAACATATCTCCCATTTGCCCATCAAATTCTCCTCCCATGAGCACTACCTCCGCTGGGCGGAATCATGGATCAAGGCCCGTGGCCATCATTCCGCCGAACGCACCCAGTCCTATTTCGAGGCCCTCGGTCGTTCCGCGCACTTGGCTGATTGGCAATTACGCCAAGCCGTGGATGCTGCCCGGATTCTGGCCTGCGATGT
>VFJU01000205.1 GCA_009885905.1 Verrucomicrobiota bacterium | reverse complement strand
TGTGAGAGCTCGCCTTGAGCAGGGTGAATGACGCATTTTTCAAGTGCAGCCAGAAGGTTGGCATGGACGGTGGCTTGGGCCTCGGCATAGAAGGCGGCGCGGGTGGGGCAGGACTAGGGGGTGAGCTGGGTGCGGGTGACGGTACCGCCGCAATCATCGGTGGGATGGCCGCGGGTGGTGTGGCCGCAGCGACGAGGGGAGGGAGCTGAGCGGGCGGTGGGCGGGAAGCCACCGCGGAGCGAGCGAGCTCCGCGAGAAGTTCCACCGACACGGTGAGGCGTGGTGAATCTAACGAAATCGATTGGAGATCGGTGCGACCTCGCAGCCAAGCGCGCCACACAGGCATCAAGCGCACTGACTTGATGCGGACGAGCGGTTCCTTGACCAAGTTTCTTAGGGGTGGGGGCTGAAGGATTTCCAAGCCGTTGATTTCGATCCCATTCCATGGCGTGAAGGAAATGCCACTCACACGCGTGTCCATGTTCGTGAGAGATTGGATTTTTGCAGCCACCCAGAGACTGGACCAAGGACTTGATAGAAAAAGATAGCCTAACAGGGCAAGGAGAACCGGCAGCGATGCTACGAACCACAGTGCTTTGCGCCAACGGTGGCGGGCCCGGCAGGGGGTGCCTAACGGGGTATCAACTTCCATGGATCAGTTCTTTGGAGTAGGCTTGGTGCTTGCCTTGGCGGGTGACTTTGGAGTGACTTTTACCGCAGCTTTCGTCGCGGATTTGGCGGCATCATTCGCAGGCGGTGGAGCGGTTACGGCACCTGCTTTGGTGAGTGGGAAACGAATGATCAAGCTCTTGTCGAGCAGTCGAGTGCCTTCGGACGACATCTCTTGGGCCCGATAGATGACGATCCCGTAAGTCCCCCCCGCGAGGCGACCCATCGCGAAGTTCTCCTTGATTTTACCCAGTCCGGTGTCGTCCTCAAATTTCCACTCCAAGCCTGTCCACGCACCGAGTACGGTGCTGGAGTCGGCGGTGACATCGTCGATGCGTTTTAAATTTCCATTCGGTGAGCGAAACGTGTCGGTCTTGGCATCGTAACGCAGCGTGGAGATGGCGCTGGCGCCCCCCGTGGATGTGATTGACCACGTATCGCCGAAACTCTGGCGCAGCAGCAACATGACTTCTTCTAACGGTTTGAAATCGCGCTTGGCCCACAGAGCGAGATAGTCATCGTATTCAGCCTTGGTGAGTCCAAGTTTTTCGTCGAAGGGAAGCGGCGCGCCCGACTTTGATCCACTTGCAAATTCGCGGAACCATTTCGGATCCTTGCGGGCGGAAGCCTCGACTTTGGCGATGTATTTGTCGATTTCCGGCGGTGGCACCACCACCCCGATCGCTGCTTTTTTCGGAATGTCTTTCTCAAAAAGGCCGGCAAACACCTTGGGTGACTCCGCACCAGAAAGATGGGCGACTAGTGACAGGGCGATGATTGGAAAATGGAATTTCATAGCGACACACGAAGCGTGCTTGCCTACCCAGCAAAACTCAAGCGGCAATGCGAGCGGTCGGTTGTCGGTTGTCGGTTGTCGGTTGTCGGTTGTCGGTTGTCAGTTGTCGGCGGTAGGGCTGACCCGCCGTGGTCCGCCCACTTGTCGCCATCGGCGTGAATAGTTACGGCACGCAGAGGAAAATTTCCGAAGAAGTCGCATTCCATCACACCTAACCCTAAGGGGCCAAAGTCGGCGGGGCGCGGCGGCCCAGCCCTACCGGGTAGGGTTCCACCTCCGGGGGAAC
>VFJU01000404.1 GCA_009885905.1 Verrucomicrobiota bacterium | reverse complement strand
GAGCCTCACTCCCAGACGCATGGCAAGTCCCGCTTGCCCCTTGTGATTGGTGCCCTCGACGGCGATGATGTTGCGACTGCCGGGTTTGAGATGCGCGATGACATCGTACCGGTGCATAGTGCTCCAACCTTCCCCCCCGCCCACATCCTCGCCATTGACAAACAAGCGATGCGAATCATCGCAGGCAAGGGTCACTGAAGCACTGGCGATATGTGGAGGAAGCTGGAATTCACGGCGAAAAAACACCTTTTCATTTTCACTCGGTTCCTCGCATTTCCATATCCAATCGGCGCTTGGTGAGCCATCAGATTGCATTTTATCTCCCGAGCTGATTCGCAGGCCCTTGAACTCCGCCTTCATCGCGGGACCCGCGTGCACCTGCAGCGCGATCACCCCCTTCGACGCGCGCTTGTCTGGCTGCACGTCTTGGATTTCTGCCGCCAATTTGCCATTGATGAAATGACGAAGCGTGTGACCTTGAGCAACAATACGATAAGAATTCCAGTCGCCGAGCACAACCTCAGGTACCTCAAGCGTGCCTGTCACGGTCGGTTTGTCACCGAGTTTCACTCGTTGTCCACGCTCACAAGCAATGCCGCGGCCACGCTCCTCGTAAAGCATTCCGAGGTAGCTCGGCTTGGGATGAAGATCCATCTGATAGCCTGAGACCACCCATGTGTTAGGATCTAACACTTTACTGCGGTACTGTACACCAGAGTTGTTACTCGGTGTCACGCGGGCTTGAAATTCGAGTTCGAAGTCGCCAGGTTTACCACCCTGCCAGATAAGGAATGAATTCGTACTAATCGATTTATCAGAGTCATTCGTCTCACCGACTAACACCCCGTTTTCGACGCGCCACAGACGAGGATCCCCTGACCAACCGTCAAGATTTTGCCCATTAAAGAGCGGTTGCCAGTTTGCACGGGAGGGCAGGGCAGCAGCCAGCAGACAGAACAAAATCAAAAATCGGTGCATGGGAGCTAGAATACGGCCAATAAAATCACAAATTATCAAAAAACACCCTCCTGCCGATAATGATTTGATGCCCGCTCGTTCAACTTTCCGCCAGAAGATTTCGGAAGTAATCGATTGTCGAATCGAGTCCCTGATCCAGGGAAATTTTGGGCTCCCACGCTAACTCACTGCGGGCCAACGTGATGTCGGGTTGGCGCTGCTTCGGATCGTCTCCCGGAAGTGGGAAATGAGCGATCTTTGATGGGCCGCCGACCTTTTTCAAAACCAGTTCCGCAAGTTGAAGCATGGTAAATTCCCCAGGATTTCCAATGTTGACGGGGCCAGTCAGATTTGGGTGATTCATCAGTCGGACGAACCCGTCAATGAGATCGTCCACGAAACAAAACGAGCGGGTCTGGCTGCCGTCGCCATAAATCGTAAGGTCATTACCCTGAAGTGCTTGCACAATAAAATTGGAGACCACACGACCGTCATTCGGCAACATCCGAGGGCCGTAGGTGTTGAAAATTCGAACCACTCGGATGTCGACTTGATTTTGGCGATGGTAGTCAAAAAATAATGTTTCCGCGCAGCGCTTGCCCTCGTCGTAACACGCACGAATCCCGATGGGATTGACATTGCCATGGTAGGACTCGGGCTGCGGGTGGATGTCAGGATCGCCATAGACTTCCGAGGTGGATGCCTGAAAAACTCTTGCGCCGGTGCGCTTGGCCAATCCAAGGCAGTGAATCGCACCCATCACCGAGGTTTTCGTTGTTTTGATCGGATTGTGCTGGTAGTGCGGCGGTGAGGCAGGGCAGGCCAGATTGTAAATTTGGTCGACCTCGTACTTGAATGGCTCGGTCACGTCGTGACGCACCAGTTCGAAATAAGGATTCTCCATCAGGTGGGCGATGTTGCGCTTCCGACCGGTGAAAAAATTGTCCAAGCAAATGATCTCGTTGCCCTCGCCGAGAAGGCGTTCGCAAAGATGGGAGCCTAGGAATCCAGCCCCACCAGTAATAAGTATACGCATGGCGGTAAAAAATCAGAGCTTACCTCTGTAATCAAGCTCAGATATGGTTAAAAATCTCTCTGAGACACCCGATCTCATTATTGTTCAAATTTGTTTGAACAAACCGAGTGATTTTCCTAAAGTCCACCCATGCCACGATTGCAAAATAGCAATTCCAACAAATTGGACTCCATCGAACACCAAATGGTGAACATCTTCGTGGACGGTGCACGCATTCTCGGCCTGCCACCGTCGATCGGTGAGATCTATGGTCTACTTTTCATTTCCCCCACGCCGCTGGCGCTCGACGACTTCGTGGAGCGCCTCGGCATCAGCAAAGGCTCTGTTAGCCAAGGACTTAGGATGCTCAAAGGACTCCGCGCAGTCCGCGAGGTGGAATCCGCAAGCGACCGCCGCACCTATTATGAACCCGCCATCGAACTGAAGCGTTTGGCCGGCGGCTTCATCCGCGAACAAGTCCGCCCGCACTTTAAGAGCGCAGAGACCCGAATCCGTGATCTCGCAGAGAAGGCTCAGGAAATCGATGACCCCGAAAGCCGGAAATTCCTCCGGGCCAGAATCGAACGAATCGACACCTGGAGACGCAGCACCACCAAACTTCTGCCCATACTCCAAAAACTGCTCGGCCAATGACTTCAGCATCTCATATTTCTGCTCCTTTTCCCGAATGGTTTTGCCTGCGTTGTCAGACAAAACGCGAACATATCGCCGCTGGCCACCTCCGCGAAATCGAGGGGGTAGAAGTTTTTTGCCCGCGCCTCCGCTACCGTAAAGCCACTCGACGTGGAAAAATCTGGTGGGTGGAACCCATGTTTCCGGGCTACGTTCTGGCCAAGTTCAACATGGCCGAGATGGAGCGTGCCGTGACTTTCTGCCAAGGCGTCCGCGGGCTTGTCAGGTTCGGCGCAGAAATCCCACCCGTGCCCGAATCGTTCGTGGAAGCGATCAAACAAGAGATCCGCTCCCGCAAAGATGCCCAAGAAGATGAAATGGTCACACTCTCCCCTACCATCGAAATCGGCGATGAGGTGGAAATCGCACATGGTCCCTTCCAAGGCATGCAGGGTACCATCGTCGCAATTCCCTCCGCCATCGAACGAGTGAAAATCTTGATCGAATTTCTCGGCAACCCGCAAGCCGTCGACGTGGATCTCTTCTCGCTGCTTCTCCCCCGGCGTCCCACCCCATAAAAAGCAATTTTCCTACGCGATGTCGTTACTCCTTACGTCCGCTTTTTAATAAACACTCTTAATCACTCCGCACGGCAAAATTGATGCCAAAGCAAGTGCACATCACCGCGTCGCCTCCGCCCTCTGGTTTCTATCTACACAGACAGATCAACCAAGGGCGGCAGCGTTTCAAAAGTATCTTTAAAAAATGATCCCGCTGTGAAGTCTAACTCATCCACCGATTTCCTCATCATTGGCGCAGGCTTCTCTGGGCTGGTGATTGCCGAGCGTCTCGCGGCTGCGGGTTGGAAATGCGTGGTCGTGGACCGACGCAATCATCTCGGTGGAAATGCCTACGACGGCATCAACGCGGCAGGCGTACTCGTTCATCACTACGGCCCGCATTATTTCCGCTCCAACTCCCAGCGGATCGTCGAATATCTATCTGCGTTCACCGAGTGGCATCAAGTTAGTTACACCATCAAGAGCTACACCCGAGGACGCTACTGGAGCTTCCCGATCAATCTCAACACATTTGAGGAATTTCTCGGTCGAGAAGCGACGTCGGAAGAATTTAGTGCATGGTTAGATAAAAATCGAACCGACATTCCAGACCCAAAAAACTCCGAGGAGGTCATTCTTTCGCAAGTCGGCAAGGAACTCTACGAGCTATTTTTTGAGGGCTACACGCGCAAACAATGGAAGCTTCATCCGCGCGAACTGGACGCCTCAGTCTGCGGGCGAATTCCTATACGAACCAACCGCGACAACCGCTATCTAGCAGAATCATTCCAAGCGCTACCCAAGCACGGCTACACCGCGATGTTTGAAAAATTGCTCAACGCCTCACCAGGCGTCGAATTACATCTCGGGGTGGATTTTCATGAAGCCCGCGCCCAGTGGACACACAAGCACCTCATTTTTACGGGTGCGATTGATGAGTTCTACGACCGTCGTTTCGGTCCCCTACCCTACCGCTCGTTGCGCTTCGAGGCGGAGTCATTCACTGCCGAACAACTCCGAAGTCGCGCACCGATTTCCGGCAAACCTGGTTTCTGGCAGCCCGCGATGCAGGTGAACTACCCGGACTTCGAGGTCCCATTCACACGCATCGTCGAAATCAAACACGCCACCGGGCAGCAAATCGACGCAAGCACCATCGTCCGCGAATTTCCCAAGGACTGGACACCCGAAACCGAGCCGTTTTACCCCATTCCAACACCCGAAGCCCGTGCAGCCTATCAGAACTACGCTGCACTGGCCACCGCCGAAACCGCCACGAGCTTCATCGGGAGACTCGCCACCTATCGCTACTTCAATATGGATCAAGTCACCGGCATGGCGATTGCTGAAGCCGATAAACTCATCTCACGCTACGGAACAAATCTATGAAAAAATTATTTATTGCGGGACACCGCGGCATGGTAGGCACCGCACTCATTCGTGAAGCGGAAAAACTTGGTGGTTTTCAAATCGTCACCGCCACCCGCGACCAACTGGATCTCTGTGATCAAAGCGCAGTCTTCCATTTCCTCGCAACCGAAAAGCCTGACATCGTAATCATCGCGGCGGCCAAGGTCGGTGGGATTTACGCGAATTCGACTTACCCGGCTGACTTCATTTACGAAAATCTAACGATCGCCGCAAATCTAGTAGAAGGCTGCCGCCGCGCCGAGGTGCCGCGCGTGTTGTTTCTTGGATCATCCTGTATCTATCCAAAAATGGCACCACAGCCGATGCCGGAAGACTGCTTGCTCTCCAGTCCTCTGGAAACAAGCAACGAAGCATACGCGATCGCTAAAATCGCTGGTCTGAAACTCTGCCAACACTACCGCGCCCAGCACAACCTGATGTATCACAGCGCGATGCCCACCAACCTTTACGGCCCCGGCGACAACTACCATCCGGAGAACTCTCACGTCATCCCAGCTTTGATCCGCCGCTTCCATGAGGCCGCCGTGAGTGGTGCTGCCACCGTCACGATCTGGGGCACCGGGACCCCGCGCCGCGAATTTCTCCACGTCGATGACCTCGCTACCGCCTGCTTTCACCTCCTGTCGTTAGATTCCCCTCCAGACTGGGTTAACGTCGGCATCGGAGACGACGTCACGATCTTCGAACTCGCCACTCTCGTTGCAAAAACCACCGGTTTCACAGGTCAGATTCTCACTGACCCCACCAAGCCCGACGGTACCCCACGCAAGCTCTTGGACATTTCTAAGATACAATCCACCGGATGGACGCCCAAGGTTTCCTTTGAAGCCGGCCTTGCTGCCGCTTATCAGGACTTTCTAACATCTCTTTCCTCTGGCAACACTAGACTCTAACTTATAGACATCATTCCTTTATTTCATCATGAAAAAAGCACTTATCACTGGCATCACCGGACAAGACGGATCATATCTCGCGGAATTTCTTTTAGAAAAAGGCTACGAAGTTCACGGCATCAAACGTCGCGCCTCGT
>VFJU01000308.1 GCA_009885905.1 Verrucomicrobiota bacterium | reverse complement strand
CAACGGTCGATGTCGGGGCTAAATGAACCGGCTTTGCTTCTGATTTCTGGATTCCTCCTCGCCTGAAATCAGTTTCTCTCCGGACCGGCTTGCAAGACGGCTTTACATTCTTGCAATATAGTGCAATTTAGTCTTGTCGAAAATCGCAAAATTGCGTACCAAACTGCGTGGCAGCGCATGGCGTCGCCACCCAGTCCATCAAGTAAGCAATTTCGTAAGAAATCCTCCCATTTATGCGACCTGCTCACGACACTACAATCTCTCATTCCATGAATCCTCCACCTGATTTGCTAAGCCCATCTGGCTCTGTGGAATACGTTGCACCAGAAAAACGACCACAAACTGCCGAAAAAAAACAACGCACAGTCAGCGATGTCGCCAACACCACCAACTCACCCGTGACGATTCACGGTGAGCCTTATTTGCAAATTTCCAACGTCGACCAGTTGCCACCGTTCCTCATGAGCGTGGCATCAGACTCCGACTTCTGGCTCTTCGTCGGCAGTAACGGTGGATTCACCGCTGGTCGGATCGATCCCGATCACGCCATTTTCCCCTACCAGACTGCTGACAAGATTCTCGACCAGCCGAACGCAAGCGGAGTTCTAAGCCAGCTGCGCGTGAATGGTGTTTCCTGGGATCCATGGAACGGACTTTGCCCAGCAGCCGGAATCACCCGCAACCTCTACAAGCACGCAGCAGGCACAAGTGTTTTATTCGAAGAAATCCACCACACGCTCGGTCTATCATTTCGCTGGGAGCTCAGCCCCAGCGAACGCTTCGGGCTTGTACGGACTTGCCGCTTGGAAAATCTAACTCACGAAAAAATTGCAGTTAGTTTGTTAGACGGATGGCATCACTTACTACCTACAGGCGTGTCTCAAGAAACCTACTCGCGCTACAGCTACTTGGCTGCCGCTTACATGCGCCACGAGGCTTTGGCAGATTGTGGACTGGGTATCTACACGCTCAATTCAGGCATCACCGACCGCGCCGAACCCTGTGAATCGCTCCGCGTCGCCTGTGCTTGGTCGCTGGGCATGGAGAACGCCACCCTTTTGCTTTCCGACCACCAAGTCGACGCATTTCGCCGCACCTCCGCGGTCCATTCCGAGTTCGAAGCACGCGGGGTATTTGGCGCACATCTTCTCAAAGCAGACGTCGAGATCGATGCCCATGGCGCACACGAATGGTATACCATCGCCGATACCGGCCTCGATCATGCAGAGGTTTCTAAACTACGAAATGTCCTACAAAAGCCGCAAAGCCTGCGTGCAGAAATCACCGCAGATCTCGCCGCTGGGGTACTCGCTCTCAAACGCCGCATCGCTGGTGCCGGCGCCATCCAACAAACCGCCGAGTCACGAACCAGCGTCCACCACTTCGCCAACGTACTCTTCAACTGCATGCGCGGCGGCACACTTCACGACAACTATCGCTTTCCTAGCAGCGACTTCGCCGCATTTCTCAAAGTCCGCAACCGCGATGTGTTAGACAAGCACCAGCACTGGGTCGCCTCCCTTCCCGAACTCTGCACGCTTGACGAACTCTCAGCACATTCCGCCACTCGTGAGGACGCCCAACTCACCCGCTTGACCAGCGAATACCTCCCGCTCTGCTTCAGTCGGCGCCACGGTGACCCAAGCCGCCCGTGGAATCGTTTCGAAATCCATACCAAGGATGCTGCCGGTCTCCCACTCTTCAACTACGCAGGAAATTGGCGCGACATTTTTCAAAACTGGGAAAGCTTGGCATACAGTTACCCGACCTGCTTCAGGTCGATGATTGCCATTTTCCTCAATGCCTCCACCGCAGATGGCTACAATCCTTACCGGATCACCCGCGCGGGTGTCGACTGGGAAGTCTTCGATGCAAGTGACCCATGGAGTCACATCGGCTACTGGGGCGATCACCAAATTATCTACCTGCTTCGATTGTTAGAAGGTCAAGAACGCTTCAAGCCAGGTCAACTCGCCGGACTTCTCAACGAGCGCTGCCATAGCTATGCAAATGTTCCTTATGAAATTGGTGGATTTGATAAAATCGCTCGCGATCCCAAGCACTCAATCCAATTTAACGAATCACTCCATGCACAACTCATGGAACGGGCACGTAATCTAGGGGGCGATGGTAAACTACTGGTCGGTTCGGACGGCGAGGTGGCACTCGTTTCGCTTGCAGAAAAACTGTTAGTTCCTCTGCTGGTCAAACTTACCAACCTCGTCCCCGGCGGCGGTATCTGGCTCAACACCCAGAGACCTGAATGGAATGATGCGAATAATGCCCTAGCCGGTTGGGGACTCTCCGTGGTCACCGTTTGCTACATGCGCCGCTATTTGGTTTTCCTCGGCTCGCTATTTGAATCCCCTGCTGCCACCGAGTTTGAACTCTCACAACCCGTTGCAGAGCTACTGACTAGCCTGATTGAGATACTCCCACTTGCCGCTAATGGGGATTTAGACATCGCCTCACGTTACCGCGTCACCGAAGCCCTTGGCCGCGCGGGCGAGAAACATCGCAAAGCGGTCTACCTTCGAGAGGCTCCTCATTTTGACTCTGTAAATATCACCAAGATACAAGATTTGATTCAGGGCGCACTTAAAGCACTCGATACCACCCTAGCAGCAAACCGTCGTGGCAACCACCTTTTCCATAGCTATAATCTGCTAGAACTTCGCGAGAACACCGCGATTATTCATCCGCTAGATCTAATGCTTGAGGGACAAGTCGCGGCACTCAGCAGCGGCGTTTTAAATCCTGCAGATGCCCTCGGTCTGTTAGTCGCGATGCGTGCCAGTCCTCTCTACCGCGAGGATCAAAACAGTTACCTGCTCTATCCCGACCGAGAAATCACTCCGTTCTTGGAGCGCAATACCCTACCCATCGATTGGCAAAAAAGTATTCCCCACCTAGCATCTGGTACCCGCGGGAAAGACCATCCATTGATCCGCATTGCAGATGATGGGCGCGCGCATTTCCATCCAGACCTAACTAACGCTCGCGATCTGCAAGCGCGCCTCGACGAAATGGCGACTGACCACGTGCAAAAAGAGGGCGTAGACGCCGATCGTGCTGGTGTCCTAGATCTCTGGGAAAAAGTATTTCACCATCGCTCTTTCACCGGCCGCAGCGGCGCGATGTTTGCCTTCGAGGGACTTGGAAGTATCTATTGGCACATGGTGGCCAAGCTCCTGCTTGCGCTCCAAGAAGTGCACGGTCAAGCCGCACTCCATCAACCCGATGCGAGTGAAACTCTCCAACTCGCATTATTCTATGATGAAATCCGCGACGGCCTAGGATTCACCAAAGAATCTAAAAACTACGGTGCATTCCCCACTGATCCGTATTCTCACTCGCCCCGCCACCGAGGCGCTCAGCAACCGGGAATGACCGGACAAGTCAAAGAAGAAATCCTCACTCGCATGGGCGAACTCGGCGTGCTCGTCGAGCAAGGGCGTATTCGCTTCGAGCCCGCCCTTCTCAAGCGTAACGAGTTTTTTGACGTGCCTCACCGCTTCGAATTTATCGACCTCGCCAGCAATTTGCAAACTTGGGATCTCGGCGCTCAAACGCTCGCCTTCACCGCATTCCAAGTTCCCGTCTGCTACCGCCTCGGCGATAACGCCTCAATCACTCTCGAATTTAACGATGGCACGTCACAGGTGATTGAAGGCAATTTGCTTCCCAAAGCAGAAAGCACCCACCTGTTCGACCGGGATGGCACCATCCGATCTATCATTGTTACGATACCAGAAACTCAATTGTGATCATTCTAAAAAAACCCATGCAGTTATCGATTCAGGAAAAAGTTGGCTACGGCCTAGGAGACACCGCTAGCAACTTTGTTTGGGCACTCATGATGAACTTCATCATGTTTTTTTATACCGACATTTTTGGTATTACCGCGGCGGCGGCGGGTACGATGTTATTATTCGCCCGCTGCAGTGATGGAGTCGCGGACTTTTTTATCGGAGCGATGGCGGACCGGACCAAGACGAAATGGGGACGCTTTCGACCTTACCTGCTTTGGCTCTGCGTGCCACTCGCTCTGGTGTTCATCCTCGCGTTCACCACCCCAAACATCAGCCCGGCGGGCAAACTCGTTTGGGCTTGGGTCACCTACAATTTTTTGATGCTGCTCTACTCCGCCATCAATGTTCCCTACGGCGCGCTGTCTGGCGTGATGACCGATGACCCGCTGGAACGCACCAGCATCAACAGCTACCGCATGTCGCTCGCACAAATTGGCGGAATTATCGCCAACTCAACCTTCATGGTGCTGATCGTCAAACTCGGCGGCAGCACTGACAACAAACAGTTGAACGAGCAAATCGGCGCGCAACACACCGTGATACTTTTCAGCGTGATTGCGACCGTGCTCTTCCTCATTTCATTCCTGACCACCAAGGAGCGTGTTCACCCACCCGCGGCACAAAAAACCAACTTACTCCAAGACCTCAAGACGCTTTTCATGAACCGCCACTGGGTCATGATGTTTGCCACCGGCATCATCAACATCACCTTGGCCGTCGTGCGCGGTGCGGCAGGCATCTATTACCTACAACGCTACCTCAAATTAGACACCACCGGCGGAACCACTAAAAGTTTTTATAAATGGGAGTCCGGTCACGCCATTGAGGTTTTCTATCTCGGGCAAATCGGCACTTACTTTTTGATCGGCGGCTTGGCCATGATTTTAGGTGCGATGATGACCCGCTTCGCCGTGAAGCTCATTGGCAAAAAGTGGTCATTCATCATCAGTCTTGTGCTTGTAGGCCTAACAGCTATTCCCTTCTACTTTATCAAACCCGATCAGATGCCTCTGGTCTATACCTTCCAAATCCTCGGGATGATTTTCTCCGGTATCAACGCTACACTATTCTGGGCGATGGTCGCTGACACCGCCGACTTTCAAGAATGGAAGTATCATGTTAGAACCACCGGCGTTGCCTTTTCCGCAACAACTTGCGCGCAAAAGGCAGGCATGGGCATCGGCGCGGCGTTTGCTGGTTTCCTCATCTCGTACTTCGGTTATGACCCAAAAGCCGCAGAGCAGACACCGGATGCCATCCACGGTATTCTGCTTCTTAATAGCCTAATTCCCGCCGTTGGATTGCTGTTGCTCGCCGGCTTGTTCACTCAATACGGGCTCAACGAACATCTCTGCAAGACCATGCGCGATGATCTAGCAACTCGTCGCGGCGAGTGATTCAGTAAGTGAACGAACACATCCGTGTCGATCTGAGACATTTTTCTGCGATCCGCGCGCCGCAAGCACGGCGTTCATCGTCGCGAGGCAATGCTGCATCAATTTTTGCTGTCTAGGTTGGCTTGACCCCACAGAATTCGAAGTGCAGTCTCCGGCGAACCATGAATTGTTTCAAATCAATCTTCCTTAACCGGTTGTCCATTTGGGCATTGGCCGCCGTGACTTTATGCGGGTGCGGGCCATCGGGGCCTAAGCGCTCAAACTATTTGGTCGGTGTCGGCGGGCCGATCCAACAGAAAAATTCTAGCGGAACGGGCCATCCAGCGCCAGCGATTCCAGACGACGTATCCTACTGGGATGGCGACAGCGCCACGGGTGTCTCGCTGATCAAAATCAACCGCAGCCAACAGAAAGCGTTTTTTTATAAAGGCGGCACCTTGGTAGGCATCTCAAGAATTTCTAGCGGAAGCGAAGACCACGGAACTCCGCCGGGTAAGTATAAAATCAGCGAGCTGGACGAAGATCATGTCTCCTCAGTCTATGGGGTCTTTAAAGATAAAGCCACTGGTATGACCACCAACGACAACGTCGACATCCGCGTGGATAAGATTCCTCTTGGCGAGATTTTCTACAATGCGCCGATGCCTAACTTCATGCGTGTCACCGGCGGCATCGGTATGCACACCGGCTACCTGCCAGGCTATGCGGCATCCCACGGCTGCATTCGTATGCCTCACCACATGTCGGGGCATTTCTTTGAAAACGTCAAAATCGGGACCCCCGTCATCATCGAGTGAGCGAACTTTCACCATGGCTGCCAGATCCAGCTGGCACTCTTGAAAT
>VFJU01000143.1 GCA_009885905.1 Verrucomicrobiota bacterium | reverse complement strand
ATTTTCTCCGGAGTACCTTGGGCGATAATCTTTCCCCCACCCTCACCCGCTTCCGGACCCATATCAAGAATCCAGTCCGCCTCGGCAGCGACCGCCATGTGGTGCTCGATGACCACCACCGTGTGTCCTTCATCGACGAGACGGTGCAGGACATCGATGAGGCGCTGAACATCCTCCAAGTGAAGTCCGACGGTGGGTTCCTCAATGAGATAGAGGTTACGTTGTTTAAGAGACGCGTTGTTTAGTGTCGCTCGCGTGCCACGCCCCTTGGTCAGTTCAGAGACTAGCTTAATGCGCTGCGCCTCGCCGCCTGATAGAGTCGGAGACGGTTGTCCGAGTTGGAGATAGCCGAGACCGGTGTCTACCATCAGTTTGAGAGGATGAGCAATGCGCGGTTGGGACTCGAAAAACGTGGATGCTTCATCAATCGTCATGGCGAGAACTTGACCGATGTTTTTCTGGCGGAAAGTAACTTCTAACGTCGCCGGATTGTAGCGATCTCCGTTGCACGCATCACAGTGGATCCAAGTGCTCGGGAGAAAATCCATTTCTATTTTCACCCGTCCGTTACCCTTGCACTCAGAGCAGCGACCACTCTCAGTGTTGAAGGAAAATCGCGATGCATCAAAACCACGCGCACGGGCCTCGGGAAGTTGAGCAAAAAGCGCGCGGATGTGATCAAACACCTTCACGTAAGTTGCGGGGCATGAGCGGGAGGTTTTACCAATAGGCGATTGGTCGACCTCAAAGCAGGCTTTGATATGCTTCTCACCGACAACTTTTGCATACGGATTTTTTTTTGCTTGGCGGTTAAAAACTGCTGCTACGCAAGCATGCATCAGCGAAGACTTACCGGAACCGGAGATGCCAGTGAGGACGGTGAGACGCCCGAGGGGAATCGCAACATCGACATGCTTGAGATTGTTCGCGTGACAATCTGATATCGTTAGAAAAAGCGCATTCTTCAGCACCGGACGACGGGAACCACGAACGGGATGGTGAATGACTGCGGTAAGGGCACGGTAGGTGGGCGAGTGGATCTTTGACTTTGAATCTTTCGATTTTGATTTTGAAAGCTTTGGCGGCTTACCTTGATAGACGATCTCTCCACCCAGTCGGCCCGCTCCCGGACCGAGGTCGATTAGATGATCTGCTGCGGCAATCGTGTCTTCATCATGCTCAACAATAATGAGCGAGTTCCCTTGATCACGGAGGGCAATGAGAGTTTTTAAAAGTGCTGCATTGTCACGCGGGTGAAGGCCAATAGTGGGCTCATCTAACACATAAAGAACACCTCGCAAGTTTGATCCTAGCTGAGCAGCGAGACGAATGCGTTGGGATTCACCACCAGAAAGCGTGTTGCCAGAGCGATCAAGTTGAAGGTAACCGAGACCGACTTCTTGGAGAAAAGTCAGTCGCTGGCGGATCTCGGGGAGGATGTCTCTAGCGATGAGTGTGGCTCGGGAGTCTGAGAAAGTAAGCTTAGAGAAAACCTTAAATGCGTTGTCGATGGAGAGTTTACCGACCTGAGAAATGGGTGCATTGCTTCGAGACGTCGCAACCTTGGTCTGCAAATGACTGGTGCTTGTACTGTGGAGACGTACGGCCGACGCGACGGGGTTGAGACGAGAGCCACGACAACTAGGACATTCCACGAGTTCGACTGAATCCATCCGCTCAATGGCACGATCGGCATCTAACTCCGCTTCTAACACTGAATCGAAACGAGCGATATCGAGGTATTGCCGGCGTTTGGGAACACGACCATACCCCCGGCATTCAGAGCACCAGCCATGGGGTGAGTTAAAGGAAAAGAGACGAGGGTCAAGTTCTTCGAACGATTGGTTGCAGCATGGGCAACTGGAATGAGTGGAGAGGAGGGTAAATTTTTTGTCAGCAGTGAAAAGTTTGATGAGACCCTTACCGATTCCTAGCGCAAGGGCGATCGATGAGCTAAGATCAGAACCTTTAGATTGCACGCTAAATATTTCTGCTACAACCACATCGATATCATGTTCTTTGAATCGCTCCAGACGAGTGAAGTTTTCAGCATCTTTAAATTGTCTATCAACTAACAGACGAGTGAACCCATGTTTGAGTGCCCACTCAGCGATTTCATTGTGATAGCCTTTTTTACCTCGGATAATGGGGGCGAGTAGCGTGACAGGTCCCTTTTTCAAATACTCACGAATGGTGTTTTCGACTGCACTGACTGATTGTTTTTCGACAGGCACTTGGCATTCTGGGCAATAGAGAGTTCCGAGTTTCGAGTAGAGCAAACGTATGAAATTCCATAGCTCGGTAACGGTGGCAACCGTGGATTTTCCACCACCTTGCGAGACACGCTGCTCGATGGCGACGGTGGGGGGAAGTCCCTGTAATTGATCAAACTCAGGCTTTTCTAACTGCTCAGCAAACTGGCGGGCATAGGCTGACATCGAATCCAAAAACCGGCGTTGACCCTCAGCGAAAAGAATGTCGAATGCAAGCGTAGACTTGCCAGATCCAGATAGCCCCGAGATCACGACAAGCTCTCCGCGTGGTATTTCGACAGAGATATTTTTAAGATTGTGGTGGCGGGCACCACGCAATGAGATCGCAGATTGACAATTTTCGATCTTGGATGGTGTAAAAGTTGTGCCATCAGTAGGCATCGGTCCGTTCAAAGCTTGTTTGAGGAAAAGGGCAGTTGGGGTACCTAACAGAGCAACAGTTTCAGGAGATCCCTGAGCCACCAATTGACCGCCGTATTTACCAGCCTCAGGTCCGAGATCTAGAATCCAATCGGCAGACTTGATGACATCAAGATTATGCTCGATGACGAGCAATGAGTGCCCTGAATCAACGAGTTTTTGAAACACATTCAAAAGATTTTGAATGTCCGAAAAATGCAACCCCGTGGTGGGTTCATCCAAAATAAGGAGCTTACCAGAAGTTGCCGCAGCATTATTGGAAATCAGAAGTTGGCAGAGTTTTAGGCGCTGTGCTTCCCCGCCAGAAAGCGTGTTAAGGGGTTGACCGAGCTTGAGATAGCCTAGACCGACTTGGAGTAATGGAGATAAAGTTGTTAGAACCTGATCGATGAGGCGCAATTCTTTTTTTGAGTGGCGCTCCTGTCGACTGAATACCCCCGCCACATCAGCGACGGTGAGATCAAGAACGTCGGCGATTGAGAGACCATTGTAGGTGAAGTCGAGGGTGGAGGATTTATAACGGCGGCCCTTGCAGTCGGGACAGGTGACGTAAAGATCGGATAAAAACTGCATTTCCACTTTCTCAAAGCCATTTCCAGCGCATCGGTCGCAGCGCCCCTCGCCCGAGTTAAACGAAAAGAAGCCCGGCTTAAGTGCTGCAGATTTCCCAGCATCCGTTTCACAGAAAAGTTGGCGAATAGGATCGAATGCGCCCAAGAAAACTGCAGGCGTCGAACGTGGGGTGCGAGCAACGGCCGTTTGATCTACGAGTTCGACTCCACTCAAATATTGAGATCCTTTAAACTCTTTGAGCGGTACCGCATCACCTTCCGCTTCCTGACCGAGTTTGCGAGCGAGATTTAGATAGAGAACATCGTGCGCAAAAGTTGATTTCCCAGAGCCAGAGACCCCGGTGAGAACCACAAAAAGACCGAGCGGGAGATCTACATCTAACTTCTTAAGGTTGTGGCGCGTGGCACCACGGACTTGGAGAATCTTTTTAGTGGGTTTCCGCCGCTGGGTAGGGATGTCGATTCGCTTCTGACCTGTTAGCCATGGGATTGTACCATCGAGGATTTTAGATTTACTGCCCGTAGGTGGGCCTTGGTAAATTAACGTGCCACCGAGCGACCCCGCGCCGGGTCCTATGTCGACGAGATGATCCGCGGCAAGCATCACCGTCTGCTCATGCTCGACCACGACAAGCGTATTTCCTTTGTCGCGGAGTCCGTGCATCACGCCTACGAGACGGTCGATGTCCCGCGGGTGGAGGCCCACAGTAGGCTCATCCAGCACAAATAGCGTCCCTGTGAGAGAGGCACCGAGACATGTCGTTAGATTGACACGCTCCACTTCGCCACCGGAAAGAGTGCGAGTCGTTCGGTCAAGTGTCAGGTAGCCAAGACCTACCTCGTCGAGATAGGTTAGACGGGAAATGATTTCAGTAAGAACTAGGTTAAGAGTGGGGTCAGAAGGACGCGCTACTATTTCAGTATTTAAATTTGAAAACCACGGAAGCAGATCAGAGACGGCAAAAGACCAAATTTCCGGCAGTGTTCTATGATTCACCTTGAAGCACAGAGATTCGGGCTGTAGCCGCTTGCCGCGGCAGTCACCACAAGTCGTGTAAGAACGATAACGGGAGAGGAAAATCCGAACGTGCATCTTATAAGCCTTGGACTCCATCCAGTCAAAAAAACCCTTAATTCCATACCAACCACCAGACTGCCAAAGTTCCTCCAGTGCCTCAGCCGTAAGATTTTCAGTCCTACAATCACCATAATATACCCACTCTTGCTCATCTTCTGATAGATCTTCAAAGGCACACTCGGTATCGATACTTCGTTCCTTGCAATTTCTAACAAGATCACGCTGGCACTCATCACCGCGCTCACCTTGGAACGGCTTGACGGCACCTTGGGCGATCGAGAGTGACGGGTCTGGTACGGCCTTTTCGAGATCGATACCAACCACTCTGCCGAAACCACGGCACTTTGAGCAGGCCCCGAGGGGTGAATTGAACGAGAAAAGCGCTGCAGTGGGTTTACGCAGGGTGAAGCCTGTTTTCGGATTCGTCCAAGAGGTTGAGAAGGACGAAGAATGATCTGGATTGCCGGCATCGCTGATCTTGGCGTGACCTTTACCCAAGGTGAAAGCTGCTTCCAAGGCTTCTAACAAACGAGATTGATTTTCATCCGTGAGAATGAGGCGGTCTTGTACCACGTGGATGACGGATGAAACCAACTTTGTGACCCGCTCTTCATCGGTACGGATGATTTCACCATCCAGAAGAATTCGGAGATATCCTTGGGCATTTAAAAATGGGAAGATTTCCTCAGATTTCGCATCTGGGGGAATGGAAATAGGGAAAGTAACAAAAACTGAATTTCCTGATAGATTTTCACTTGCCCATGCCGCCGCAGACTCAGGTGAGTCAGGCTGAATGACATCGCCAGATTTCGGATCGTAGCCGATTGCGAGGCGAGCGAAGAGCAACTTAAGATAGTCGTTGATCTCGGTGAGCGTGCCGACGGTGGACCGACTGGTGCGGACGTGATTTTTTTGCTCGATGGCGATGGCTGGGGGAATTCCTTCGATGTGATCGATCAAAGGCTTATCCATCCGGTCAAAAAATTGCCGCACGTAGGGTGAAAAAGTTTCTACGTATCGGCGTTGTCCCTCTGCATAGAGCGTGTGGAATGCGAGCGAGGATTTACCCGAACCCGAAGGGCCTGTGACGACGGTGAGTTGACCCAGTGGGATATCAAGGTCGAACCCTTGAAGATTGTGCTGGCGACACCCGCGCAAACGGATCGCAGAACTCAGGCGGCGGGTGGTAGATTTCTTGTCAATTGGCGACACGCCGCAGGTTAATCAGGATTCACTTGTTCGCCAGCGGAAGAATTTTTACTGGGGCTAAAAATTCGCCTCATTCCGTAGCCTTGGGGTCGAATTGAAACATCAGATTCTCGAAGTATTTTAGAGATTTTCGAGTGCGCTCGACTTCTTTCTTCAATAATATCACTGACCCTTCGTCGTTGGTTACTTTCAACCGCTCAATTTGCATTTCGATACCGCGAATGTAATCCCCCGAAATCTTGGACAAATCCTGCTGATAAGCCGTATCGAAATCCTCCTGCTTTTTGAAAAATTCTTCACGAATTTTCGGAAACTGAGCAAGATATGCACTAGGAAAAGCGGGAATTCGGTTTCCATCTCTTTGCCAATTCTCAAACTCAGGTTGCACTAATTTCTCCGCTAAATCTCTAAGATAGTTCTCTTTTCGCAAAGCTCGCTCAAGGTCGCGCTTTGCTCCCACAACGTTACCCATGAGGTCTTCTGAATATTTTTTCATCACCGGCTTGGCAAGCACCCACATCTTATCTCGAGCAAGTCGTAGAAACGCTGGGATATCCGATTTGGGCTCCACTGGAGCGGGTTGCGGTTCTTGTAAGTCTAAGGGTGGTGGCTCCTCTACGGGCGATGGTTCGACCACTTGCGTGTCGAAAGGACTCGAATCGGCGAGAGGTTGTTGAAGTTTTGGAAGTTCTGTTACTTCAACTTCTACTGGTGCTTCTACTGGTGCTTCTACTGGGGCTTCTACTGGGGCTTCTACTGGGGCTTCTACTGGGGCTTCTACCGGTGCCTTTACGGGCGCCTCTACCGGGGCCTCTACTGGTACTTTTACTGAGGTCGAAACCTTTGGAGTTGGAGCCTCTGGTCGTTTTGTTAAAAAATAATAGAGCACAACCATCACCAATGACAGGGCTACTAAAATCTGGATGATTGAGTATACGTTAGATTTTTTTTTATGCTTAACACTAGACTTTCTGAGAAGCGGGTCGGCCGCACGTGGCATAACGGACCTCACCGCTTTGGGCGCTTTCTCTTCCAACGCGAGGCCAAGCTGCAGTAGATCGCTTGCTAATTCCGTAGCACTCGCATACCGATTCGCAGGATCTGGCTGCGTCGCCCTGCTAACAATTGCATCAAAGCGAGGATCACAGTGAGAGATCACTGAAGCAGACCGAGAATCTGTTGCAGGAAGTTTTCCCGTTAGTAACTCATGCAAAAGCACACCCACCGAAAAAATATCCGCGCGAAAATCTACCGAATAAGGGTCGGCGACTACTTCAGGTGCCGTGTAATGCGGGGTACCAAAAATTTCAGTCGTGTCATCGATCTTCAATTCGACCGGGCGAGCCAGCCCGAAATCTCCGATTTTGGGTTGGGCGTTGAGATCGAGTAAAATATTAGATGGCTTAATATCACGATGAATAATGCCATTTTCATGGGCGTGGGCGAGTCCATGACATATGCAGCTCACCAAGCGAGCCACCTCGCTGGGGTCGATGGCTATACCATTCGCCGAATGGTAAAGTGATTTTCCAGGCACGAACTCCATCACGATGTAGAGCATCCCATTCACCTCACCGAAATCGTAAACTCCAATTAGATTGGGGTGATTCAAACGCGCCATCGCCTTTGCCTCTGCTTCAAAGCCCGCGCGGAATACATCGTCCTTACCAAACTCGATAGGTAAAATCTTGATCGCCACCGTGCGATCGAGAGATTTTTGCACGGCGCAATACACGGCACCCATTCCACCGGAGGCGATTAAGCCTTGGATCTCATATGCTGAAAAATGCGGCGCCAAGTCAGTCGCGTCAGGGGCCACAAAATCCATGTTTGGATTGGATTCGCTCATTTAGGACTCAGATTACTTCAATCAATGCGGGTCCGAATTAAACTTCGGTAATAATCAAACTCAAGAACAATGATAAATACACCCATCATTCAAAGCTTGCCTGTTGGTTAAAAAATCGGAATCAAGCAATCGCATGAATGAGATTGAAGTGATGAAATCCTGTGGGGAAAGTGGAATCCGTCAGATCGTGGCGGCATTTTATCGTCACGTCAGGACAGATGACCTCATCGGTCCGATGTATCCCTCTGACGACTGGGAGGGCGCGGAGGAGCGATTATCAGAATTTTTGCTTTTTCGGCTCGGAGCATCTAACCGCTACATCGAAATGCGCGGACACCCTAAATTAAGAATGCGCCATCTTGGGTTTAAGATTGGTATTGCAGAACGAGATCGGTGGTTAGGCTTGATGACGCTCGCGATGAAAGAGGCAGAAACGTCATCCTCGGCTCGCGAATTTCTAGACCCATTCTTCGCTCAGGTCGCAGACTTCATGAGAAACCATGAAGACGGGTGATCAATATCTAACAAATACTAACCAAGCGGTGAATGGTAAACAATCCACTCTGGTATCTTGATTGAAAAGTTATACAAACCATGGAGAACGATCACCGTTGTGAGCGAGCCTGTCCCCGCATAAAGCAGCGCACAAGCGAACCCGAATATCCCTACACTCAGTAATCCATACCCCCCGTAGAAATGCAAAACCGCAAACACGGCAGCGGATAGCACCGCGGCCGGCAGCACTCCGATTCGGTTCCACAAGCTGCGAAACAATACCCCACGATAAAGAATTTCCTCAGCAAGTGGTGCGAGCAAGCATGCAGAAACTAGCGCGAAAACCAGTCCCCACAACCCTGAGTCGCCGAGACTCAATCCGCCGCCTGGATCGTGACCACTCGCACTTCCAAAAGACCAACGCAGGATCTGATCCGAGATCATCAACAAAGAAAACATCCCGAGAATCGCTCTTGTATAGATGGGTTGATTTAGCCCCATCACCCGAACTGCATGAGTTGGACGTTTAAAAAGCAATCCAAGCGCGATCAAAGGCGGCAGGATGCGCGCGGCGGAATCGAGAAGAATCCCAACAAGCGGATGAGGGTCTGATAGGCAATCCATGCCAAGTTCCAGAGTCATGGTGAAACCGATCCATGCCAGAGTTGCCACGAAAAAAAACACGAGGCCAAGTGGTAAAGTCCAAGCTCCACCATAGCCTCCCAGCTTTCTTGAAAAGCCTGTTTTCAAAAAGCGTAAAGTCACTGGGATAAAAAATAACCCAGTAATTTCTAACAGCAAAACAGATGATCTCGCTATTACGGCACGAATCCTCAGTGCGGCACCATCCCGCTCAGCGCTACGCAACAAATCGGACTTCGCAAGATCGTTGTTCGTCCATAATTCTAACATTTTGATATGCCACCATGAGCCTTTGTGATTCTTGAAATTTTTCAGCCTCTCCTTAAATTCAGAATTCTTACCCTCCGGCAGAGAATTATCTAATATATCCGGCAGAGAAACCCCAGTGTTCACAGATTTTATAATGGCAAATGCCTCCAATCCATACTGGCTGATTGATTTTTCATTCGCCAGTTTTTGCAAAACTCCTAACGATTCTCGCTGAGTCACCGCCGGTTGACCCACGCCGAGGAATCGCTTCAGCCATGGCGGATCCGCTTCCATGGCATCTGCTAAACGTAGATCTCGATCTATCTTCAACAAGGCGACTTGCTCTGTCCCGGGAGCGTATCCCTCGCTCTTGCCGAAATAATGGTCCCAAAGCCAGATACCTAAAACAAACGCTAACAAGGCGATCAGCGGCTCAGGGTATTCCCGCCGCAAAATCGTGCGGTACGGATTTCCCGTGGCAGCGGAGGATTTGGATGACTTTTCGATAGGTGAACATTATTGATAAATTGATCTAAATTAGCAAGCATACCTTGCTATAAGCATTTAAAAACAATCAAGTTCATGGAAATTTAAATTTTCCATTGTAGGTCACGCTTGAGTCATCGCACGCTTGCGACGAGAGAAATAAGAAAATGCCAGATCCTACCGAAATCGCCATCATTGCTACTTTCTGTAGTTCTCTGGGTATTTTCGCAATGGCAGTGATCTGTCGCAAACTATTAAGACCTAACACCTCCTTGCCGATGGAAGTTGGTGCTGGCTCTTTTGACGGTGTGGCAGAACTGCCCTTTGTTGGAGAAATTTTGGACGAAAGCGTAGTTTCCGATCCGCTGACAAAGAGACAAATACCAATCGATTT
>VFJU01000272.1 GCA_009885905.1 Verrucomicrobiota bacterium | reverse complement strand
AGCCACCACCACCGCCGCCGCCGCCGCCGCCGCCGCCGCCGCCGTAGCCGCCACCACTTGGACGGGACTCTTTTGGTTCGGAAGCATTCACGCGCAGAGCACGACCATTGTAGTCGTAATCGTTAAGAGCCTCGATGGCCGCGTTCAACTGTGTTTGATCACCGAGGGTCACGAAAGCGAATCCTTTGGATTGCCCAGTTTCACGGTCGGTGATGATTTTGACCCGTTCAACAGGTCCATAAGCGGCAAAGAGGCCAGTAACGTCTCCTTCAGTAGCAGTGTAGGGCAAGTTGCCCACGTAGATATCCATTTGATTCAATTTTAAAGACCCCATGCTGATTCAGCACGTTTTCCGACCATGGCGTCACGGGTCGGACAACGAGCGACCAAACAAGCTTTTGCCGTTTGAGCGATATGTCAATAGGTCGCTGAGTGACTACTTGGCAAGAAATCATTTTTATTTATCATTTTTTGTGGCATGTTTTATAGGAAAGTGCATAAGTTTAACTGTAACAAATCCATATATCTTCGATGGAAAGTCCAACCGAAGGTAGAAATCACGATTTCGACAGTGCAATCATGAGTGTGCCTCCATCCAGCTTTGATCGGTCGTCTAGAGTTCATTTTTCGAGAATCATGAGTCGATTTCTTATCTGCTACTTTTTTCTCGCTCACGCTTTGGCGCAGGCAGCGGTCGACCTTGATACAGACGGCTTTGGGGATGTCTGGCGGCTTAAATATCCAGGAAGTCTGCTGAGTCCGAATGCTGACGCGGACGGCGACGGGCAATCCAATATGTCTGAGGCGACTATCGGCACTAATCCCTATGATTCTCAAAGCACCATCCGAATCACCGCGGTCCAATGGGCAAATCAGCAAGTTCATCTCACTTGGCCATCGCTCGCTGGCAAACGCTATTTCGTCGAATCTTCGGCGACACTGGCCAGCGGTACTTGGAGTGAAATTGGAACCGTCATCCCAGGTACAGGGGCGGATGTTACTACGACTCTTCAGAGTTTAACAGGTATGCGTTTTTTCCGGGTGCGGATTTTTGATGTCGATACCGATGCAGACGGTGTCACGGACTGGGAAGAGCTCCAAGTTGGCTACGACCCGAATTCAAACTTGCAAGGGGATCTCGCTCGTCTCAGGACTGCTTTACAAAGCCCGTCGGTGGTCACCGTAACGGCAAGTGACACGGATGCCACCGAGCCCTCGGCATCGGTGGCCGCAGACCCCGCTGTCTTTAAAATTGCACGTAGCGGCGGCATTGCGTCTCTAGCAGTTAATATTTTGACCAGTGGAACCACCACCGTTGCGGATTACAATCCTCTGCCCGCTATAGTTTTTCTTCCTCTGGCAGCCAGCGAAGTGACCGTCACGGTCACGCCGCTGGTCGATGCGATCACCGAGTCTGACGAGGTTGTCACGGTCACCTTGGCGCCGACCACATCCTACGAGGTCGGAATCCCTAGTTCTGCGAGTGTGCTGATTCACGACAACCTACAACTCAACGGGACTGGCTTACTTGGCAACTACTGGGATCATCCTAACAGTAATTCTAATTCTCCCTATTTCACCGGTACTCCTGGTATTTCAAGGATTGATTCCACCGTGAATTTTGTCGCTGGCGGTGCGGCGTGGGTGGGTGCTCCAGTGACCGCGACGAGCACAAACTATTTCTCAAGCCGCTGGACCGGCGAAATTCTTCCAGAGTTTTCCCAATACTATACGATTTATGCACTAGCTGACGATGCTGGGCGCGTGTGGATCGACGGCAAGCTCATCATCGATAACTGGCCGCCCGCCTCCGTCTCTACGAGCGAAAAATCAGCCGTTGTTTGGCTTGCTGCAGGCCAACGCCACCCGATCGTTTTCGAGCATTATAATAATACTGGAAGTTATGGTGCCGTTCTTTCTTGGGCGTCGTCCAGTCAGGCGAAACAAGTCATTCCTCAGGTGCGTCTTTTTCCAAATACAGCACCGCGAATTCTAGGGCCATTAGAAGTCTGGGCCTTCGTGGGAGCGCCATCGTTTTCCTACCAGATCAGTGCCAGTGGTTCACCATCGTCTTTCTCCACCAGCGCCTTGCCGGCGAATTTTTCATTGGATATAACCAGCGGAGTGATCACCGGCAACCCTGCGGTGGTTGGTGTTCATGACATTGCGATCACCGCGACAAACTCTAACGGATCTGGTTCGGCAATCCTACGCATTAATGTGCTCCAGGCTGGTGGTGGAATAACGCGCGAACTTTGGTCTAACATTTCAGGCTCATCCGTTGCGAGCATTCCCCTCACTACACCCGTCACGTCCACATCCATACTCAGTTT
>VFJU01000285.1 GCA_009885905.1 Verrucomicrobiota bacterium | reverse complement strand
TAGAGCGTTTTAAATAAAACTGTAGCCGTTTTCAGATTCTATGCTACGGTCTGTCCATGACAACGATCTCAATGGATCTTCGGCAGCGTATTCTCAAAGCCTATGATCGCGGCGACACCACCCGTGAACAGGTGGCCCGCCGTTTTGAGGTCTCTCTCGGGATGGTCAAAAAGCTCATCCAGCAGCGCCGCCATGCCGGTGACATCGCTCCCCGTCACCATCGCAGCGGTCGCAAGCCCCTCATTGTCGACTCCCATCGCCGCGAACTGCGCCTTCTTCTGATCAAACAACCCGATCTCACTCTCGAGGAGATCCGGACTTGCCTGGGCCTGGGATGCACCATTCAAGCCATCCACTACGTGCTGATCGACATGGGCCTGACATATAAAAAAAGACGCTTCGCGCCGCGGAACAATCCCGACCGGACGTCGCCCGAGCCCGCCGGACCTGGCGCAAGATTCAAAAAGGGTTCGTTCCCTCCCGACTCGTCTTTCTTGACGAGTCGGCGGCCAAAACGAACATGACGCGATTGCGCGGCCGCAGCCCTCGTGGGAAACGACTTCATGCCAGTGCGCCCTGCGGCCGCTGGCGCACCACGACGATGATCGGCTCGGTGAGGCAAGATGGATCTACCGCCTGCATGACGGTGGAGGGGGCGGTCAACGCGGAGGTGTTCCGCTGTTACGTGCGGGAGATCCTGCTGCCAACGCTCAAGGCGGGTGATATCCTCGTGATGGACAACCTCAGCGCCCATAAGGACAGCCAAGCACTTGATCTGTTAAAGAGTGCGGGAGTTGCGGTGAGATTCCTGCCAGCCTATTCGCCCGATCTCAATCCCATCGAACTGATGTGGAGCAAGGTGAAGGCTCTTCTGCGCAAGACCGAGGCCCGCACCAACGAAGCCCTTCTCTTGGCAATTGGAGACGCTCTTTCACAGGTAACCCAAAAAGACGCCACCAATTGGTTTACCCATTGCGGCTATAGTTTTATTTAAAATGCTCTAAG
>VFJU01000023.1 GCA_009885905.1 Verrucomicrobiota bacterium | reverse complement strand
TTCATCGCGTTCATGTTAGACTCTATTGTGATTTCTAAACCACTTTGCTCTGACTTGCGAATGGCTCGGCGCACCGCTGGGTCATATCCCGATTCGATAGCATCGACGCCTTGCCGAAGATCGAGTTGATGACTGGCATAAGTCTGAAAAGCTGTCACGTTTGAGGGAGGAATCGATCCGCCACGAAATTCCAAGTGCTTCCATTTACGTTGACATGCGAAGTCCAAAAGCCCCGCGTAAACCGCATCGGCGTGTCGGCGGTCCATCCATAATGGCCCAGCAAAATCTGAGAAGGGTAATGAGATTCCACGGCGACCCGTGATGCAGCTATTCACCTCCATCAACGGAACCAGTGCCGCCTCGGTGCCTGCCACTGAGACCTTAAGGTAAAAGGGGCGATGCCCGTAGGTATCCGCCAAGACACGCGCCCAAGCTGAACGATGGAAAACCGTGTGATCTTGAAAATTACTAACAAAGTTATCCCAAGTAGAATCTGCTAGAGGATCTAATACTTCAATGCTGACTGAAGAAAGCAAGTTCTTACCGAGTGCGCTATTCTGGGGAGTTTCATCCATCAAATCATGGGGAAATTTCCAAAAACTTGGGCGGGCCGCGTGGGTCGTACTTGCCTATGCCGCAAGAACCGCGACCAACGTCTTGGTGACCGCTTCAATGACCGTATTGATTTGTAATTCCGTGAGTTCCGGATAGATCGGCAGCGAAACAAATTCATCGGCGCAACGCTCCGAAATCGGAAACGATCCAACACCGAGCCGGAGATGGGCGTATGCAGGCTGCAGGTGAACGGGCACAGGGTAGTGAATGGCGGTGGCCACGCCTTTTTCATGCAGTCCCTTCATGAATTCTCTGCGGTTAGGTACTCGGACCGCGTAGTGATGATGAACCGGCAAGCCGCGAGAATGAGAAAACGGCAACGCAAGGTGTGGCATTCCAGAAAAAGCGTTAGAATACTGGCGGGCAACTTCGCGGCGCTTGGCGTTATTGCGATCTAAGTCGCGCAACTTCAACCTGAGGACCGCGCCTTGGATGCCATCCATACGGCAATTCCAACCGACCACACTGTGCTGATATTTTTGACTCTGACCATGATCACGGAAAACACGCATTTCTCTAGCAAGTTTTTCGTCGTGAGTCGTCACAGCCCCCGCTTCGCCGAACGCTCCAAGATTTTTCCCTGGATAGAAACTGAAACAACCAGCTCTTGCGAGGCTTCCCGCCCGCGCTCCCTGATAGAGGGCGCCGTGTGCTTGAGCCGCATCTTCTATAACAATTAACCCATGACGGTTGGCAAATGTTAGAATAGGCCCCATGTCTGCTACTTGGCCAAAAAGATGCACCGGAATGATCGCTTTGGTGCGTGGCGTCAGCGCAAGTTCCAAGCCGGACGGATCGAGCGTGTACGTCGCCTCATCGATGTCCACAAACACCGGAGTCGCCCCCGTGCGGCTGATGGCCTCTGCCGTGGCGATGAAAGTCATCGGCACCGTGATCACCTCGTCTCCGGGACCAATCCCAAGCCCGAGCAATGCCAACCAAAGAGCATCTGTTCCGCTACCGACCCCAATCGCGTGCTCAACTCCACAAAATTTCGCGAAATCTTCTTCGAAACGACTGACGAACGGTCCACCGGCGAAAGCGCTTGTTTCGATCACTTCCTCGATCGCGTTCAACAGCTCATCTTTTAGAGGCGCATGTTGAGCTTTCAAATTAAGAAATGGCACATTCATCGGCTCAGATATCAAGAATGTTGGATAACTCTAGCAGGATTTCCCACTACGGTTGAATTTGCGAGAACGTCTTTGGT
>VFJU01000103.1 GCA_009885905.1 Verrucomicrobiota bacterium | reverse complement strand
ATCACTTGGACTGGGGCGTTGCTGCCGAAAGAGGTTCGTCAAGTTGTGGGCCCAGTGAATGGAGCCTTATTCATTCGTGGTGAGGACGAAGAATATCCTTGGCGGATCGAGCAGGCAGGCTTCCGGCAAGAAGCGATTCGTGATGCGGTGATGGATCATCCCGGTCCACAAAATGTGGTTTATTGGAGGTTGTTAGGAAAATCTTTTTTCTTTGAGAGAGATTTGGCCGACTGGAAACTTTATTACAAAGTCCGCAACATGGTTTGGCTAAAACGGCTGCAAAAAAGCGATCTGAGAGCCATTCAGATGGCAGCGGTCTATGCATTGGCCGCGTGCGTGGTCGACGGACCAAAGAGGATACCCTTATTAGTTAGAGCCATCCGCGATGGCTGGACGGGGAGGTTAGGAAAAATGGGTGAAAACTAACATGATTACCTAACGGCAAATTTTCTTAGTTAAACAAAAAGCATCAACTGGCGATGAGCCGTGGGGCAAGCCGTTTAAGGAAGTGATGTACCACCAGAGCCGCGGCAATTCCGATCCCGTCATATCCAAGATCAAGGACATCCACCCGATCAAACCCGTAGCCGAATGCAACCTGAGCGGCTTCGATACAGAGTGCCATGAGAATCATAAGTGAAAGTGCGGATCTGCGACCCACCAAACAAGCGATCACCAGTGCCGGGCCGAAGAGCAAAAATGCGTGCAGCAGCGGACGAGCTTTTTCCACCAAGTGTCTGACACGAAGAGCGAAGTCACCCTTGTCTGGAATCTTGCCAACCGACTTTAAAACCGGTGACTCAACCTTCGTTTCTCCCGAGGTGGTCGGAACGATATCATACGCTAATTTAGATTTTACTGGGCTTTCAACGACCTCCCCAAGGTCGAACGGTGACCCGAATGAGTGGGTGAGTTTCCATGGTCCCGGCACCACAAAATAGATTCCCATGACGGTCCAAACGCAAGCCGCAAGCAGGGCGCGAATCGCTTGATCCCTGCCCCGGAAGCCGATCCAAGCCATCAACCACGCAAGCAAGGCCACGATCAAAAAGCAGCGACCCATTTTCCAGACCATGCGATTCCTTATGACCGTCGCTTCAAACTGTGAGATTTCTAAGTCACCGCTTACCCCGAGATGTTCGATGCGCAGAGCGGGGATGGACGGTGAATTTTCAGGCCTCATGACACATTCGGTCGCCTTACCAGAATCATCGTATCTTGCCGAACCAAACGGATCATTCTCCCAAGTGGAGCCGCCGCTTGGGGCATGCCATTCGATCATGCACCGGCCGTCATCCCACAACTCCTTGCCGGGAGTTAAGTTCCTCGCGGTCATTTGGAAGCGGAGATGAAGGAAGTCCACGGCGCCAATCTCAGGAAGTTCCATGCGGGTCACCACCGTGGGGTGGGCAGCATCCACACGCAGTCTGATCCGAGGCGCCTCGTCAGATCCCAGCCACTCCACGCCAGGCGTGGGCTGTGCGAGCACACGCAGGTCTGCAAGCGTCAAGACGGGATGCCCGGGGGTGCGCTCAAAACGATTTTGCCACAGCACAAATAAAATCGCCAAAAGGATCAAAAAGCTCCCCGCTAAAATTACTTGCCTCACTGGCGCAGAAAAAAGCAGGCGATGGCTTAAATTTCAACCACAATCGATTGCATTTTACCCTTAGCAGGGAAATATTTAACTCTTACCATTTCGGCATTGTCACGCAGTCTTGTCTTGCTCTTCTTGGACTTTGAAGGCTTGTTGCGTCTGAAATTTTTAAATTTTCGCATTCCAATATTACCATCATGGCTATCAGCCGCAAAGATTCATTTTTACTTCAACTGTTGCAGCTCACGGACGCGCTCCTCGTCTGGTTTGCTTTCTGGTTGAGCGGACAGATTCGAGTCAGCTTGGGAATCGGCGTGGATGAGGAAGAAATTTGGACCAGCATGAACTGGGTGCTCTACATCGCAGTGCCATTCACCCCGTTGGTCCTTGAGCGCTTCGATTTTTACGAACACCTTAGGTACAAATCTACCAGTACTGCCATCTGGCAGATTTTGCGCACGCTCTTCGTGGTCATTCTAATCCTCGCGATCTTCGCCGTGTTCGCCAAGCAGATGGACACCAGGCGACTTGTCCTTGGACTTGGATTGATTCTCGTCTTTGCAGTCCTGCTTCTGCGCGATCGCCTCACCCAAATTTGGCTGCGGCGAAAAGCCGAGACACTTGCGACGAAGGAAAAAGTCATTATTGCAGGATCCGGCACGGAAATGGTCGACTTGCTTGGGGAGTTAGATCCTGAAATCACCTCGGGGTGGAATGTCGTCGAAAACTTCGACCTATCGACCCGCGAAGTCCACGAGATGTTCGCCTTGCTCAAGTCGGAGTCCGTGAGCCGAGTTATTTTTGCGGCGAAAAATACCGAGTTCGAAAAAGTTGCTAGGGCAGTGGAGGCCTGCGAGCTACAGGGGGTGGAGGCGTGGATCGCGGCCTCCTTCATTCGTTCCCAAATCGCTCGACCAGTGTTTGACCTGATCGGACAAAAGCCGATGCTGGTGCTGCGCTCCACGCCTGAGTTGTCTTGGGAGTTGCTTTGCAAAGAAATCATCGACCGAGTCGCGGCGGCGTTGGTGATTCTCGTCACGCTGCCATTATGGCTATTTGCAGCCTTGGGGATCATTTTAAAAAGCCCAGGAGCTCCGATATTTTTCTCGCAAATGCGGGCGGGCCGCTACGGTCAACCCTTTCAGATGTGGAAATTCCGAACGATGGTGCCCAATGCGGAAAAGATGTTAGATCAAATCAAAGAAGAACACGGCAATCAAATGGACGGTCCCGTTTTCAAACTCAAACACGACCCACGAATTTTTCCATTCGGAAGTTTACTGCGAAAATATAGCATCGATGAGTTACCCCAACTGCTCAACGTGTTCAACGGTGAAATGAGCCTAGTCGGACCACGCCCACTGCCGATCTACGAGGTGGATGCCTTTTCTGAGATGTCTCATCGCCGCCGCTTGAGCGTAAAACCAGGCATCACCTGCGAGTGGCAAGCCGGGGGTCGCAATACGATCACCAGCTTTGAAGAATGGGTGGCGATGGATCTCAAATACATCGATAACTGGTCGCTGTGGCTAGACATCAAAATTTTGTTGCGAACCATCCCAGCGGTGTTTTTCGGCAAAGGAGCGGCGTGATTGCGTAATTTTGAAATTAGAAAACTGATAGGTAAAACTTCAGCCGGCATCTCGCATTCCATTTCTATTTTCAGCTTTCAAAATTCCCAGATTTATTTCCTACGTGCCTGCGCTTTCCTCTATCTTCCTCGTACTAGCCTTGGTGCTTGCGGTGGTAATCGGTCCGCAAACCCGCCCATGGACGTGGGGGCCTGCGATGCTGATGTTAGGAATTTCGGTGATCGCTGCGTTACCCACATTCTGGAAAAAAACCAAGCTCACCGCGGATTTGGGGATGATCACCCTTGCGACTCTCGTGGTGGCTTGGTTTGGCTGGCGGGCTTGGTGCTCGCCCGTCGCTGAGTTAGGTCAGGCTGACTTATTCCTGCTTGCGGGTGTCGTCGGCGCGTTCATCAGCGTGCGTGGGATCGAAGGCTCTCCACTCGCCGAGCGGATTCTAACATGGGGCATCGCACTGCTGCTCTTGGCCAACGTGATCGTGGTGGGAAAACAGGTCGTCGACCCTACTTTCACTCCCATCTTCCGTATGCGTGCCTCAGGGTTCCCCTCCGGATTCTATGCCCACTATAATGAAGCGGCCAACTATCTCATCGCGTCTTCTCTACTCGTTGCGGCCGTCGCTCTTTTTGGCAAACATGCCATCATCACTCGGATTGCTTTTGGACTGATCTCCTTGGCTGGTTTGGCGGCGGTTTATTTCACTCACTCGCGTGGCGGAATCCTCGGAGCGGCGGTGGGCTGCGGGGTGTTTGTGGTCGCCGGATTGGTGGTCGCCAAACACCGAGGAAGTCGGTGGTTTGCCCCTGCACTCATCGCGATCCCTCTGCTCGCCATCGCCATCGGTGGATATTTACTCAGCGGATGGGAAGCCTCCCAAGCACTTCGCAATGCCAAGACTGGAATCACAGGTCTCGACGGAATCTTCGACAACACTTGCCGACTTTATTTCCTAGGAATCGCGATGTCATGCATCGCCCTGCATCCGCTTTTCGGTGGTGGAAGCAGGAGCTTCAGTTGGGAATGTTTTCAATTCATCAGTGCAAAAGGTCAAGGCGATGCCATTAGCCACAAGCCAGACCAAGTTCACAACGAGCTGTTACAAGCCATCACCGACTATGGACTGATCGGCGGTGGGTTGGTGATTGTTTTTCTGGGGGCAGTCGCAGTGGTCGCGCTCATTCGGATTCTATTCCGTGAAAACTCACGAGAGCCTACGTCTGCAGATGCATGGCGGGTCGGCGGGCTTGCCGCCCTCGCGGGCATGTTCGTCCAGTCGAACTTCACCTTCGTTTTTCATCTCATGCCCGGCATCCTTCTGCTCGGGATTTGCCTAGGACTCATGATGCGCCACGCTGAAAATCCGGCAGGAAAAAAATTTGTTATTATTTCTAACGCTATATTAACTACCGCGGCTGTAGCCTGTTCTGCCTTGCTGCTTCCTATGGGATGGAAAGGCACTCAGGTCACCCGAATCATGTGGCCGATTTTATTCAGCAAGGCTCCGCAGTCCTCAGACGAGAATGAAATCGATACCCTTACGCAAGCGATTCACTTGTGGCCCCAGCCTTCTTTTTATCTAGACCGCGCACTCGCCATCCATTCTCTAGCAGCAAAAAGTAACGAACCAAATTTACGTTCATTGGCGCCATTGGCACTCCGTGATTATCAAAAAGCTGAAGAACTCCACCCATTCGATCCGGTACCGGCGGTCAATCGTGGCAACTTGCTCAGCCTGGTTGAACAAGATGCCGAAGCCGAGGAGGCCTATCGCAGGGCGATCAAGTTGCAAGGTGGCATGGAACCGGCGTTCCGCGGTCATTTTTCGCTCTCCATGCACTTGCTGCGGAAGGGGCTGAGACATTTCAACGCCAAAGACCCCGCGGTGGCGCGCGCCTTCATCGAATCCGCCGCGGCAGAAATGGAAATGGCGGTGTCGCAAATGCACTGGGTGACGCGTGACATGGTCGAACCACGAGTCTCCATTCACGAAAGTCTGGGCACCGT
>VFJU01000083.1 GCA_009885905.1 Verrucomicrobiota bacterium | reverse complement strand
CATCCCAGACAGTACGAGAATGTCAAACGCAACGCCCGAATGCAAAAACCAGCGACTGAAAAGCTGTCACTGGCCGCATGGAAAGATCGTCTTCTTTCTTGGTTTATTCCAGCAGCGGCCATTGCGGTAATCACTTTCACCACTTTCGTGCTAATGCATATGTCTGCTAAAAACTCACCCCCCATCGTTAAGCCGACCAATGTCGGCGTTGAGATAGCCCAATCATTCATTCAGACACAAGCTCCTTCGGTCACACCTGAGCCAGCGCCGCTCTTATCATCATTCGCTCATCCTGGTTTTCTAACGGCTAAAGATTGTCCAGTGATCGAAATTCCAATTATTACAGGGTGTTCAAAAATTTCTGAATTAGAGAAGATTGTCCTCATAGAAAATAAGTTTCCAAAGAACGAAGAAATAACTGTTGAAGAAATCATCAACAGTTTCCCACTTCGTCTCAATGGCGTTTCAAGCATCGCCAGAGATCAAAATAATCTGTGGCATCCAGATGATCGGGAAAAAGGCAAGAGCAGTCACTTTGCAACCCTATCCACAGAAATGATCGCCTGCCCGTGGAGACCATCATCGACATTGTTGCTGATTTCTATCCGTGCAAATTCATTCAAAGACTGTGACATCAAAATCAGCTTTCAGCCAAATCCTGAAAATGTCTCCCGCTATCGTCTTCTTGGATTTACGTCTACAAGTGGGCGAACGTTTGGCAGCACACCCACGAGGTTGAGTGCCGGCGCTTACACATCTTTCGCAATTGAAATCGTACCTTCCAATGCTGGCACCAACCTCGGTTCATTTACATGGTCTGGCGAAGGGCAGCCTGCCCCAACTATTTCACTCATCCACAAAGCGGATGCAGAACTTTCCGACGATGCTCGCTTTGCAACTCTCGTTTGCACTTACGCGCTGTGGCTTACCAAAGACCCAGCCGAAACCATCGATAAAGAAATTGTCGCAGCTCTAACCCGGGAAACAACTTCGGTCACACTTCCGCCTGAAAGGAAGGAATTCATCAATTTAATTGAACGTAATTTGCAACTATAGCAATCAAGGATTTGTATTTGCAGTAAGTCCAATATCCTATCAAAATCAAAGTAGATGGATAAACGACCACCCAAATTTTTACAATTTGTCGGTCGCGTATTTCGCGATTTTTTCATGCGGAATCATGGTCTGCTGCTCACATCGGCGGTGGCATATAACATGATGCTTTCGCTGATTCCCTTATCGGCGGTCTTCATCGTTATCTTATCAAATTTTTTCAGCCAAGATTTACTGATGGAAACCATTACCACGGAAGTCTCACTGATTGCGCCAGGCTTCACTCCTATTTTAACAGAAGTCCTCACCGGATTTTTGAAAACTCGTCAGCTCATCGGCTGGCTCGGTCTTGGTTCGCTTCTCTTATTCAGCTCACTGGCTTTCAGAGTGATGGAAGACGCCATGGCGATTATTTTTCACCGTCCGATACCTGCTTTAAAACGTAAATTCTGGGTCTCCGCGCTTATGCCTTATCTTTTTATCCTCATTATTTCTGGTGGCTTGATTGCGATCACGACGATGAATGCCCTGATTGATGCTCTTGAATTCAAAAATCAAATGATCTTTGGTTTTGAAGTCACCTTCTATGAGCACCTTAATAAAATTTTTTACATCACTGGAGTTCTAGGACTTTTTCTTCTTTTTAGCCTATTTTATAAACTGATGCCGACCGTGAGAGTGTCGTTTCGCCGTGCACTCGCCGGTGGTTTCACTGCGACGATTTTGTGGGAGATCGTTCGCCACTTGCTTGTTAGCTATTACTCTACGGTATCCATGGTGAACTTCCTTTATGGATCGATGGCTACCATCATTATTGTTCTTCTAACAATGGAATCAGTTGCGCTAATTCTACTCATAGGAGCCCAAGTTATTTCCAATTTACAACGGGCATCTGAAGCGGGAATTTCTTGGTACGAAGATCCCGATCAATCCATTAAATCCTGATACTACTTTATTTATGAAACCAGTCAGTGACATTCACGTCAGTTCGAACGTAGCGCTCTCTTCCCCTGTCGAACTGCTTAGCCGTCTGCCAATCACCGACTCAGGCTCCAACTTTATTGTGCAAAGCCGTAGTGAAATTCGTGAAGTGATTTTCGGAAATGATCCACGCCTACTCGTCGTCGCGGGGCCTTGTTCAATCCATGACACCCGTGCGGGTCTCGAATATGCCGAGCGCTTCGCCACGCTTGCGGATCAAGTTAAGGATCGGATGCTGCTGGTCATGCGTGTCTATTTTGAAAAACCTCGTACCACTGTTGGTTGGAAGGGTTTGATCATGGATCCTCACCTTGATGGCAGCAACAGGATCGAGGAAGGCTTGCAAATGGCACGTCAATTCCTGCTAGATGTTATCCATCTAGGTATTCCCACGGCAACTGAATTACTCGACCCCATCACTCCACAATACATCTCCGATCTCATCTGTTGGTCTGCCATTGGCGCTCGTACAACCGAGTCTCAAACTCATCGTCAAATGGCTAGCGGCCTTTCCATGCCACTTGGTTTTAAGAACGGCACTCTTGGTAATTTGGAACCCGCAATCAATGCGATCAAAGCGGCCACCGCACCTCAAACATTTCTTGGTGTTGGCATGGATGGTCGAGCTTCTGCAGTGACCACCACCGGAAATCCGGATTGCCACATCATCCTCCGAGGTGGAGAGAGCGGTCCTAATTATGACGAGCATAGTGTTACCGAAACCCGCGAGATGCTACTTAAACATGATCTAAGACCCGCGATCATGATCGATGCAAGTCACGGCAATTGCCGTAAAAATCACGAGTTAATGCCTGGTGTATTCAATGATATTTTACGGCAACGCGAGGCGGGAGATTCAACGATCATTGGCGCCATGCTTGAAAGTCACCTTGTCGCTGGTACACAGAAATTTCCGCAGGCTCTCGACCGGCTTTGTTACGGGCAAAGCATCACCGACGCCTGTATCGACTGGGACACTACCGTCGCCGCAATGACTGGATGGCGCGGATGAATTGATTTTGAGTGATCAAAGAAAACGGGAAAAGATTTACCAGTCCGAACCGAGACCATGACGAACGGCTAGCTCTACCAGATCAGCACGCATCGCCCATTCGTCAGGTCGCTCGCTGGTGGCGTGACGTTTGCTTGCACCTTTCAACGTCATACAGCCTGTGTTATCGCCTATGGATCTAATCGATTCAACTTCTTCAGTGGTGAAACGAATGTCAGGCAACTTTGCGAACTCGCGGATTTTATCTTCGATGAGTCGTGCTCCATCACCCGCTTCTTGAATAAAAGTGGGCACCACACTTTCGACAGCTTGATGACTGAGATTCCAAATCGAGGCGAATTGTATTAAACTCAAATGATACTTCGCTGCAAGTGGACGCATGCGATTTGCCTTTTCAAGACCACGCTCTACCCATCCCTCAGGACGATAAGTGCGATGGTCTCCTGACTTGAAAAGATGATCTGGTCCGCCTATATCATCGTGAAAAATGCCACCGTAGTCGACCACGCGAGTCATCACCTTCACACCATGTTTTTCACAAATCGGTAAGGTAAGTCCAACTGGCCATGGCTCTAATGGGTTAAGAATTAGCATCGACCAGTCGATCACATCCCCAAATTTTTCAATGCATCCAATGAGATCCAGAGAAAAACCGTTAGCTGGACCTGGTGCAATGCCAAGTCTATCAGTTAACCCTTCGATTTTTATTGCTTCAAGTGACTGCCAAAGCGATTCACTAGTGTAACCGAGTTCGTCGGGATTGTGGAGCATTAACAAGTCAAATTTGTCAGTGCCGCATCGTTCCAACTCCTTACTACATGCCATACGAATAAATTCCATGTAGCCTTCGGGTCCACGAAGTTCGGGATCCGTAAACCTTGGGTAGCCTTTACTGCCTTGGCGCTGTCCTTGATAGAAATCGTGGCCGATCATTCCGACTAAACTGTAGGTTGACCGATCGATGCCCTTGAGAGCAAAGCCTAACATTTCATCTGCTTTACCATTTCCATACACATCGGATGTGACAAATGTGCGTATGCCCGATTCGTAGGCAGTCTCAATGCAACCGATAAAGCGCTCTTCGGAAAGAGTTTCACCAAAGTGCATGAAGCGGCCACCGCTCCAAGTTCCATATGCCGTT
>VFJU01000526.1 GCA_009885905.1 Verrucomicrobiota bacterium | reverse complement strand
GGCGGGGCGGTCTCTAACTCATGAATCCGAGATTCCAGTTGATTGATTCGGGTCTCATATTCACCACGAATGGCATCGAGTTCTTTTTTTAAATCAGTGGCAGTGATGTTTTGCGCGGTCATGAGGTTTCCCGTGCTCATCAACAATCCAGCAACTAAAAATATTCGTACAATCACCCCAACATGAAGCGATTTCAAGTGAGGGGGGTCAAGTCGAATCGAGGGGTATGCGTGATGGGATAAAGTCCACTTGACGTTGCTGAACTGCTGGATAGCGTCGAAAAAAAGTGAGTCAACCTGAGAATCAATCCCCCAATGTGCTGGTATTTTCCACGCCGGAATGGCTGAGTTTTCTGCCATGCTCGTTGCGAAATTACTTGGCTGGGAACGTCTCTAGAACGGTCCTCCTGACTAGATTGATGCCGCTGAGTTTTCTTGTGCTTTTTACTACGCTATTCGTTGCGGCACTTCATTTCCCAGAGTCGTATGACTGGCAGCGGCGGGTGATTTCTCATTTAATTTCGCCACGCCACAATCCGGATGGATTCTTAATTCCATCGCTTGGAATGGCGTTTTCAGCACTGTTAGTTTTACCACTGGGTGGCTACATTGGACGACGGTTGTGGGGAATTTCTCGCTTGCTGGCGCAGTGGGTTAGCGGTTTGTTAGGAGCCGGAATTTTTTTAGTCGTCACGGTAACGCTGCCATTGAATGTCGAGTCCATGCCAGCAAGTGTGCACTGGGTGCATGAGGCGCTGGCACGGTTGGCGGCGGTGGGGATGGTAGGCGGGATGATTTGTTGCTGCGTGGGAGGATTGAAAGACCGCTTCGGCGGTATGCAAACCCTCAGCCCACTGATGGTCACGAGTTGGTCAGCGCTCACGCTGATTCCTGTCATTTGTGGGGTTCTCGCCGGGATTTTGCGACTTGCGCGAAAAGCGGATTTTGAGTGGGCCCATCAGCTGCGCCAGTTATTGCGCAGCACGATGGTGATGCAGTTGGCGTTTTGGGAATGGGTCGGCGTGGTGGCTTTTATTCTGTTTCTCGTTTCCTCAGTGCTGTTTTTACCCGCACGGGTCAAAACTCAAGAATGAGGTGAAACGATTAAAAATAATTCAGCGAGCCGCAACGAGATCGTAGCCGCGCCAGTCGCCAATGGTGATCTCCGCGAACTCACCAACGGGGATCTTTTCATCCACCATGACCGAGCCATCAATTTCTGGGGCGTCCCACTGAGTGCGAGCGATGCCGGGTTGTTCGACTAACACACGGACTTGTTTGCCAACTTGCGCTTGGTTTGTCTCTCCGGCAATTTTTTGGAGGGCTGCCATTGAGCGAGACCAACGGCTTTTGCGTGTGGCGTGGTGAAGATGACCGTCCAACTTGTTAGCACGAGTACCCTCTTCTTTTGAATATTGAAAAACTCCCGCACGCTCGAAGCGAAACTCCTCGATAAATTCTAACAACTCTTGGAAATCCTCTTCTGTTTCCCCAGGGAATCCAACAATGAAAGTGGTGCGGATGCCGAGACCTGGGATGCCGGCACGCATGCGGCGCAGCAGGTCGCGAATGTAGTCGCCGCTGGTCACGCGCTTCATGGCGGTGAGCATTCTATCTGAAATGTGTTGAAGTGGGATATCCACGTACTTGGCGACCTTATCGCACTCAGCGATGGTCACGATGAGCTCATCTGACCAGTGAGCGGGGTGAGTATACAGCAGGCGAACCCAGAAATCCCCCTCGATTTTATTAATCTCGCGGAGAAGAGTGGAGAGAGATTCACCTCTGCTAGAGTCGACAGGCGAGCTTGGTGTAGGGCGTTTTCCTTCCCACTGATCCATGCCAAAGTAGGTGGTGTCTTGAGAAATCAGATTGATTTCCTTCACGCCAG
>VFJU01000325.1 GCA_009885905.1 Verrucomicrobiota bacterium | reverse complement strand
TAGCGGATGATGGGTCAGCCCTTCGCGACTTCGCGACTTCGCGTGAGACACGAAAATCATAGGAGAAAGAAATAGTCAGAATACAAACCCACTCTAAATCCGCGACAGAATTCCCAGATTCCATGAGAACTCACGCGAAGCCGCGAAGCCGCGAAGCAAAGAAGAGGAATCCCGGAAGCTAGTGGATGATGGGTCAGCCCTTCGCGACTTCGCGACTTCGCGTGAGACCCCCAAAATTATAAGAGACAGAAATAATCAACGATACATTTTGTCTGACACTCTAAATTGGAATTCTTTCTGCGTCTGAACGGCCTCTACTACGAAGGCGTGGTGCATTTGCCCGTCCGTCGTCACCTCCTTTCGACATCGAAGGCCTCCAACGCATCGAGCCGCCTTGGCGAGCCATCAAGGAGTGGATCCCTGACAAGGAACCGAATCTTGCTTGGATCGATCAGCCTCAAGGAGAGTTGGCGTCTCGCCAACATTCATGCCCAGATGAGTTCGATAAAAGTCCCGTATGGAAACCCGAGGTGGTCCAATTGGGCGAGGAATTAAGAGCAAATTCGCTTGAGCAAGAATATTTTGATTATTTCTGTCTACTGTGATTTTTGGTGCGCCGATCCTGATGGGGCACCTAATTAGGGGTCAGAGCTGCTCTGGCGGATTTGGAGATTTGGAACGGGTGATTTGTTTGCCCTACTAGCTCAATTGGTCGCCTTTTCCATCAAGCTAAGCATTCTCTCCGCACGTTTGGTGACGATCTCACGGACCGTTGCTTTGCTTAACGCGGGCAGAACTTGCATTTCGTGAGTCGCATCCAGAATCTGCCGGCATAGGGTCTTGATACGTTCGCGAGCCATGGGCCATCCGAGTTTTGCGATGCCGCAAAGTTGCTTGAAGTGCTCAGGGGAAACTTCCTCCAGCGTCGAGGCACTGCCGATTTTCATCGAGAGCGTGGTCGAGAGCTCCGGCCAGGCCATTGTGCAAACCTGATCATAGAGTGGTGCCATTCTGCGGGTGCCTTGCGCGTAGAGAAACGAATGATTCTTTCCATGGGCATCTGCGTTGCCAGTGACCGCCGCGAAGATCACCGCATCCAGCATGTGCTTGATGTCCAGCACTGATGTGGTGGACCAATCACGGATCATCTGAAAGCATTCGCGCAGCGACGGCCCACCTTCCTGCTGGTATTTGCGTGATGATGGATAACCAAGGGCCTGGCAGAAATCCTCCTGATGCAGACGATGGACGATCTCTCCAGACGCTCCTTGCACTCGGTCGTATCGTTTGGAGATCAGACATGGCACATTGCCAATTCGTTCCGCCCAAGCTTCGGCGGTGTCTAATCCAATGCGGCGGGCGAGTGCCATGCACCATGCCTCGTTTTCGGCAAGACCAGGGAAACGAAGTGGTTCGGGTTTGATGATGTGGGTGCTCGGGGTTTCTCCCAACGGTAATGCTATCCGTGTTGCACCGTCGGACTTGGGATCGAGCACCACCGGCAATTTGACCTGTGCTCCGGCGAGTGAGAGTCGCAGACCCTCTTCACCGGCAAGCAGCGGTTGATGAGGGAGTCGTTCCATCATTTGAATGACCTCCTCCTCGCTGAGCCAACGCACTGCGTGATTGCGCGGTGCCTGCCCCTGCAATTCCTGAGGCACCAGCGCGATCGCCCCTGCGCATTCTCCGCCGATCCGCTCCAGCATGGCAAAATCGTTGTTCACGCTGATGCCCAGCTTTCGCGCGATCTGATCCCGCGAATCGGCTTCCGGAAGTAAACCACCAAAGAAGACATTCACTCGCTGACCTTCAAAAGGCTCGGCTTGCAGTGGCAACTGACGAGACAAGGGCAACGCATCCCCATCCGCCAACCAGGCATCGTTATACCGGAAGATGAGTCGTTGGCCATCATCGTCGAGCACACCGACCCGCTTCCCATTCAAGTGGACGACTAATGAATTCATGGCTCGCTAATTTCCAGTTTCAATCCCAGTGCCCTCACAATCTCTATGGCTTTGCCCAGTTGGCAGGTCGGCTTACCCTTTTCCAAATCGATGATGAACCGCAACCCGGTTCCCGAGGTCATCGCCAAATCTCTCTGAGTCACCTTCAATCGGCGTCTCTGCTGG
>VFJU01000536.1 GCA_009885905.1 Verrucomicrobiota bacterium | reverse complement strand
GGAAACGGAAGCTGGCTTGTTTCTCGGGACTGAGAGTGCGGTAGTGAGTTAACGCCGCTTGGAGCAAATGGTAAGTGCCGAGGATGTTGGTGTTGATGAAGTCTCCGGGGCCATCGATCGAGCGGTCCACATGACTCTCGGCAGCGAGGTGCATGACCGCATCCGGAGCGTGTTTTTCAAAAATAGAGTTGATCACGACAGGGTCGCAGAGGTCGGCCTGGATGAACGTGTGGTTGGGGTGATTCAGGCAGTCACCGAGGGACGAGAGGTTTCCAGCGTAAGTAAGTTTATCGAGATTGATGACCTGATGTGAGGTTTCATCAATAATTTGACGGACAAGATTAGAACCAATAAAGCCGGCCCCCCCTGTAATGAGAATTTTCATAAGATAAATAAAAAGCGGCAGAATTTTGTCATTTGATACTGCCCAACGTAGAAAAACTATCAGTACTTGAAGGCTCCCGTGTCAAGACTGTGCGGACTTGACGAAAAAACGATGGCGTCACTTGCATCCTTCCGCTGGGCTGATTAAATTTCTCCATCGTCGCCCGGAATGGCGCCCACAACTCACAACAAACCATGGGAAGACACTTTGAATGCCGCCGTCGGGCGAAGGAATCGCGTTGGGCAACGATGTCCAAGGTTTTCCCGAAGCTGGCAAAATCCATCACAATGGCAGCAAAAAACGGCGGGCCAGATCCTGAATCTAACGCTCCGCTGCGGGTAGCGATCAACAACGCAAAGGCCCAAAACCTCTCGAAGGATAACATCGAAAATGCAATCAAACGCGCCGCTGGCAAGGATGCTGCGGACATCAGCGAAGTCACTTATGAAGGAAAGGGCCCGCACGGTTCTTTGTTTATCGTCGAGTGCGCGACTGATAATTCTAACCGATCCGTAGGGAACCTCAAAATCATTTTCAACAAGAACGGCGGACAAATGGTGAATGCCGGACAACTCGATTTCATGTTTTCGCGCAAGTCAGTCATCGAGTTCCCAGTTCCCGAAGGTCGCGATCTTGAAGAAATCGAACTTGAATTGATCGATGCCGGGCTTGAGGAAATCCACGTGGATGATGGCGTCGTCACGGTGATCGGTGAATACAGCGCATTCGCCAACTTATGCCAAGCGGTAGAGGCTCTCGGAATCGTCGCGACAAAGTCCGGGCTTCAAAGACTTCCTGCACAACCGATAGAACTGACCGAAGAGCAAATGGAAGAGGTTGAAATCCTGCTAGACAAACTTGAGGATGACGACGACGTGCAGGCGGTATTCACAAACCTGGCTTAATCTGAGCCAGCTTTTTTGTGAGGCGGTCAAGGTCTTCCTTCATCTCCCTACTCACGCCACAGCATTCGGATTCTATCAGCGTATCGATGGCATCTTGAAATCTTCCCGCGGACTCCAGCACCATGGCTTTAGTGTGATAAAAGTAAATCCATTCGAGAGTGAATACTGAACCATACTTTCCTTGATTTTTCCTATCTTCGCGACCCATTTTCAACCTCTTCATGTGTGCCTCTAACTTATCAAGCACGCGGAGTCCTGCATCTGCGCTTTCTACTTGGGAAACGGCATAGGCGTAGTTAGAAAAAATTGCGATCATTTCTAGTACGAATTCACCAGACGGTATTTCCCGAGCGGGTGCTAGGCGTTTATTTTCAGTGACAAATTGCCTTTCCAGTTCAGGCCAACCTCGGTGGTGACGATCGATGATGGCTTGCCAATGCCCTGCTTTCGCATCACGTGCCTGAAGCTCTAAAACTGCACGAATACGAGTAGGATAACGCTTAAGAACATCACCAGTTAGTCGATCGGTATCATGCCAAATGAATGAGCGATTTGCGGAAAGTCCGGCGAAAACCATAAGCAAGATTATCGCTGGAATAAGTGGAGAAAGACTCACAAAAAGAAATCTCCACACCGATGCTAACAGAATTGATGCTCCAAGGCAGAACCACGGCAAACCAGGATAGATTCGGTACTCAGGCATGAACTCAGGAACCAAATAAAAGAACCGGAACAAAATCGAAGCAACATAGAGTAATAAACAAACACCGAACAATCGAGTCGACTTCCGCCAAGTGAGATAAACGCTGATTGCCGCGAGTAAGAGCAGTGCAAACATCGCAACCATAGCGATGGTGTCAGGAATTGGGAAAAAAATTCCTCCTATGGGAATCAACGTCTCAGTGACCCCGTGATCCGAACATAAAGCAACAGGGATAATGCTCCGCCAGGCGAACTCCCAGAAAACCCTTGCCAGGGTGTAGGCATGTCCGATC
>VFJU01000537.1 GCA_009885905.1 Verrucomicrobiota bacterium | reverse complement strand
TGCCTGAGAAAAAGAAGTGCTATTCGCCGTGCTGGCCCACGACTTGATTTCGCCGAGTAAATTCCCAGGGCAAGAATATTTTATATTATTTCTGTCTCTTATAATTTTCTGTCTCTTATAATTTTAGGGTTTACGGGGGTGCAGGAAGCCTTGCGTCGGGGATGGTATCTGGGGGAGGACACCTTTCGCGATCGACTGCTGGCGCTGATGGACAAGGCACAAGGAATCAAGACGCGAGTGAGTAGAAAAGCGGAAGCTCTTGAAAAAGATTATAGCGAAAAAGATGCCGAACAGATCATTCAGAGATGCGGGCCGGAGATGGGCTTGCCGACTGGTGCGAGGGAGTTATGCCTCCTCAGGAAAGGCGACAATTTAAAGTGTCAGACAAATAAATAGGTTTGATTGTTGCGTTTCGTATCCCCGTTGTTTGCCTGAGAAAAAGAAGTGCTATTCGCCGTGCTGGTCCACGACTTGATTTCGCCGAGTAAATTCCCAGGGCAAAAATATTTTATATGATTTCTGTCTCTTATAATTTTAGTAGAATGTTAGACGATAGGGTTCATTCTTGGGTCACTCCTCAAGCAGTTTTTTCAGCGCTTCATGCGCAGCAGGCTCATCCTGCCCGATCGGCAAAGATTGCACCAATTCCGCGACCATCTTGCCGCCTTCTCCTCCGTAGGTTTTCAAAAAGCTCGCGAAATCCTCATTTGCTTGTTCATTCGCGAAATCACTCAATACTCTGAGGATTAGCACCTTCACTGGTGTCTCTTTAATACTCATCACTATACCTAGAGAATTCATCTCCACAATTTGTGCCTGATAGTTTCTGGCAAGCTCTTCGCGTTTCTCAATGGATGCGATGAATGCTTCACCTGAAACCAGTTTGACACCACGCATTTCACTCCATCTACCTACCGGCCAATCACTACCTTTTGTAACTACCTGTTCACTAGCGTTTTTTGACGAAATCTCTTGCCCGCCCTCGCCGATTTTTCCCTGTTGCCAACCGACCACCTCATCGACCCTTACCCAGTCCCCCTTCTTAAGCCCATCACCGATCGCCCCCGCCGGGCCTGTAGAAATCAAGCGATCAAAAGGATTCATCGCCATCACCCGCGTAACGGTCACCGCTGTAGCGACACATCCCGAGCCCATCTTGGCAGCCACCACTTTAT
>VFJU01000015.1 GCA_009885905.1 Verrucomicrobiota bacterium | reverse complement strand
GGGCCGTAGCCAGTGAGTGGCTTTCCATCGGGATCGATTTTATCACAGCTCCAGAGCAATCCTCTGGTCACCAAATCTAGGTAGCGTGGATCGGCAACGGTTTCATTGTTGTGGCCGAGCGTGGTTGAGAAAACTCGGGTTTTTTTGTCGCTGTAGCGATTCGTCCAAACGACAACCGTCTCGGATTCGCCTTGTTTGCCGTGGGCAAGTGGCGTGGCACTTTCTCGGATATCGATGTTGTTATAAAGCTCCTCATTGACTGTGGTCCAGTTATCAAAATTCTTAGTGATAGGGCTGTTAGAATCTATGTAGGTGATTGAGATAGGAAGTTGTTTGCCATGCCCACTTGATTGGAGGCCTAGGTAGTCGAACCAGATTGCGCCTTCGCTACCGGAGGCGATGGGTTTTGCAAATGCGGGTGAGATGCGATACGAATGTGCTGCACAGTGGAGATTTACTCCAGGAATACCCTTGCGGTGTGGTTCAAGCATCCTTTGAACGGTGAGCAGATCTTTGATGTCAGCAGCACATTCGTCGTGGATGATTACGTCATAGCCGTCGGCCCATTGTGCGTTTTTGTAACAGGCGAGGTCTGGGGTAGTATCTTTTTCTGCTGAGTAGCAGACGTCGATAGCGATGTTAGCGCGGGCTTCAATTCCTGCTTTGAGGATTTCTTTTTGGGTCGCGTAGTCGTGGCAGCACCCCCCAATGACGAGGAGTGCTTTGATCGGCTTAACAAGCTCGTCTGCTTTAGCTGATAGTGTTAAAATACTAATGATTGCTGTTAGTGGAAAGATTCTTTTCATAATGAGTTTTTTAAGGCGTGTTGATAAACGAGTTGTATATTTGATTTTAGGGGCATCGAAAAATATTGTTTAAGCGACTCATGCGGTGATCCCTGCCAGCCAGAGCGCGGAGTGGATTTTGAAGTCGATGAGTTTTCCAGCGGCGTCTTGCTCGGCAAACCATTTGCGTAGGCTGGACAGAGGGACGTGGTGGACGATGATTTTTTCGCCACCTACGCCGCCGCCTGAGTGCTCGCGTGAGAGATCTGTGGCATGGAATAGGTGAGTAAATTCTGACGACATTCCTGCGGATGTGGGGCTTGCAATTAATGGTCTAATTGATCCAGCTCGGTAGCCAGTCTCTTCTAAAAGCTCACGGCTTGCTGTGGCGGCGAGAGACTCTCCTTTGAAAACGGGGTCGTCGCCTACGAGGCCAGCAGGCACTTCGATGACGTGACGCTGCATGGGGATACGAAATTGTTCCACGAGGATAATTTCTTGCGCGGGGTTGATCGCTAGAATTCCCACGCAGGCGTCAGAATTTGGACGGCGAACAAAGTCCCAAGTGCCGGTGCGATAAAGCCCGAGCCAACGGCTTTCAAAAAGAGTTTCGGTGTGAGACATACGGTGAATTGAGGTAAGAAACGGTGGCGTGAAGGCGTAAAGAACGATATTCCTTCCTCGCACTGATGTCTCGTTACGATTTCCAAATCCCTATTACTTTCAAGCACCGTATTATTTTTACTCGGAATGCTTTCGCTGTGAGCAATCGCTCGCTTGCGGAGGTTTTGTGCGAAGGCGCGGGGGGGCAAGCTGTTGTTTTTGTTGAGGAAAATGTCATTTCCGTTTGGCCAAGCTTACTGGATCAAATCCAAATTTATTTCAGCGACTTGGCTATCGAGTTCCGAGGAATTTCTGTATTTCCTGGGGGCGAGAAAGCAAAAGCGGATGATCATTTGGTACGCGATGTTTGGGCTGCGATCGCTGTTGCGCACATCGACCGCCATTCCTATGTGCTCGTGATCGGTGGGGGTGCATTTCTTGATGCCGTTGGCTATGCAGCAGCCACCGCGCATCGTGGTGTCCGACTGATTCGTTTTCCCACGACGACCCTCTCTCAGAATGATAGTGGAGTCGGCGTGAAGTGCGGGATTAATTTGTTAGGTAAAAAAAATTGGGTTGGAACGTTTGCTGTACCCTTCGCGGTAATCAATGATTTTCAATTTCTTCAAACTCAGGAACAAGAAATATGCCGTGGTGGATTGATTGAGGCGGTCAAGGTGGCTTTGATACTCGATCCTGTTTTTTTTAATTGGATCGAAATAAATTTATTATCGCTATCGTTGTTGGAAAAGAATTCGTTAGAATTATGTGTCGAACAGTCCGCCTTACTTCATGCAAGGCACATATCGACTGGAGGAGATCCATTTGAGTCTGGATCTAGTAGACCATTAGATTTTGGTCACTGGGCAGCGCATAAGTTAGAAGTGATGACTCACCATCAGATTTCCCACGCGCCAGCGGTGGCGATTGGGGTGGCGCTTGATACACTTTATTCCGCAAGGTCGGGGATGCTGGAGATTTCAACGGCAGAGCAGATCCTCAGGGTACTTGATGGATTACAGATGGAGATATACCACCCCGCATTGGATTGGCACGACAGGGCGGGTGCAAGGCGGGTGCTTGAGGGATTGGATGAATTTCGCGAGCACTTGGGGGGAGAATTGACGGTATTGTTGCTAACGGGTATCGGTAAAGGGGTCGAGGTGCATGAACTTGACGAGGATTTGCTGGGCGTATGTATCGACGAATTGAGAGTCCGATATGGAAGCCGTAAATTATTGAATTCATAGTGCTTGCAATCGTTGAGAATGGGCGACTAGTTTGAAGCATGCGTCTCCGTTCAATCACACAGTTATTGGTTATTTCAGCATTTACCGTGTCCGTTCACGCAGCAGTTTCGCTGCCATCGGACACTGCGGCAAGCCCGGCGCCTAATGAAGGTCCGGCCAAAGAAGCTCTCGAGGCCTTTCAAGCCGGGCGGCATGCCAAGGCGGTAGATCTCGCCAAGCCCCTCGCTGAAAAAGGTAACGCCGACGCGCTTTACCTTCTGGGTTTCGCCAGTGAAACGGGCAAAGGACTTGATGCGTCGCGCGAAAAAGCCCTCGAATATTATCGCAAGGCTGCCGCAGGGAAGCAAACCGATGCCGCTTACCGTCTTTCATTTATCTTGCTCGCGTCTGAAAAAGAGGAAGAACGTCAACAAGCGCGGGAGGCGCTCGAGACGGCCGCCAAAGATGATCCCGCCGTTGCCGGTCGGATTCTCGGTGAAGCCTATCTGCGTGCGGGTCTTTCTCCCACCGCAGATCCTGACAAGGCGGTTTTCTGGTGGAAACGAGCCGCCGATGCGGGTGATATTCCATCGATACTTTTGTTAGCTCGTTTCTATGATGGCCAATTTGGTTTTCCTGAGCTCAAGAATTCGAAGGACGTGATCGACAATTATGGTAAAGCCGCTGGCTTAGGCGATGGTGGTGCCATGGTGGCTCTTGCGTCCCGTTTGCTCAGTGGCGATGAGAAATTACGCGATGAGACAAAGGGTCGCGATTGGCTCAAGAAGGCGATTGCTGCCAAGGAGTTCACTGCTTACCTCGTCTTGGGCGATTACCAAGAAAACATCAAAAAAGATATGAAGGCTGCCCTCGCTGAATACGAGCGCGGCAAAGACGCGGGCCAGATTGACTGCATCCTTCGTGCTGCGGATTTTTATACCCTCGGCAAGGCTGGCGATAAAGACCCGGAGCGCGGTATGGCACTCTTGCAAAAAGCAGCAGAAGCTGGAAGCCCAGTTGCGAGCTTCCGCTTGGCGGTGGATGCGTTTTCTAGCGCAAAGCCCGACCTGCTCGTGGGATATAAATACCTGCTTGCTGCAGCTAACGGCAACCTCGGTGAGGCACAAAACGAGCTTGGATTGCTTTATCTTTCCGGCAAAATAGCCTCCGCAGATTCGCCTGCTGGAATTGCTTGGTTGACCCGTGCGGCTCAAGGTGGAAATGCCTCAGCCCAAAATAACCTTGCCACTCTTTACGAACGTGGTGCCGGTGGAGTCACTCAGAATATTGAAAATGCCGGTCAACTTTATTCGCTGGCTGCTAACCAAGGAAATGCCGCTGCAACACTTGCACTCGCACGCCTCGTAAAGGAGGGCGTTGGCACTAAGGCTGATCCAGTTAAAGCATGGGCACTTGCCACCCTCGCTCAAGAACGTGGCGAAAAGACGGCGAAACAAATGGTAGATGAGATCGCTGATAAACTCGATGAAGCACAGAAACTCGAAGCCAAAAAGCAATTGGAAGAAATAAAGTCTAACAAGAAAAAAGATACTGCACCCGCTGCTGCGAAATCACCCGCTACAAATACACCACCTGCGAAGGTCAAGTAACGGACTTATTTTGCATGAAGCCCGTCCCGATTTTTTCGGAGACGGGTTTTTTATTTAGTTAGAAAATTCTAACTCACAATGCACCCTTTTTGATATGGCATCATTTCCGCTTCTTGACGGCCTTCTTCTGTTCGAAACTGACTAGTCTTGGATCAAATGCTTCGGGATCATACCCTGGCTTTGCCCATTCGATGTCGCCATGGAGTGCTTGCATGTATTGGAAAGTCCCACCGAAATCTTCTGGTGGACAAGCACGCGCACCTTCGAGCACTTCTGGTCCGCCGTCACCG
>VFJU01000339.1 GCA_009885905.1 Verrucomicrobiota bacterium | reverse complement strand
TTTTCACGGCGACGCTTGCTGCGGCTTTCACTGGTTTGTTTTTCGCCAGTCTGTTCGGATGTGTTTTCGTTTCGATTCTGGGGATCGGCTTGACCGAGACTTTGAGAAATTGGCGGAGTTGACGAAGCTTCGCGGTGAGGAGGATGGATAATTGTCGCTGGAAATGGGGTAGACTCTTGAGGACTTGTTTCTGCAGCTTTGCGTGACGAGACGGGCCCACCACCGGGTACACGTCCGAGTCGGCGGTTAGAATTTTCCGAGGTTGTCACCGCCGACTCTGTCGACTCTGTCGAAGCGGTCGAAGCGGTCGAAGCGGTCGAAGCGGTCGATACTGGTGATTTCTCCGCTACGAATTCGATGCTAGCGGACGGAGCCTCCACCGATGATTTAGAGGTGGACTTTTTAGCTGCCGTTTTTTTAGCTGCGGTTTTGTTTGCCACCGTTTTTTTTGCTGCGACTTTGGTTGTCACTTTTTTTGTCGCTCGTTTGGTGCGAGTGGTTGCGGCATCGTCAGCCATGGTCGAGGAATTTGTAGGCGGGTCCTGATTGTTATCGTTGCTCATTCGGGATCGATTGAAAGGTAGGAAATCTTTGGATGTTTTGATCGATACGTTGATCGTTAAACTCTAAATTTAAATGGCTGAATTTCTTGCAGGTCCAGAGCAGACCAAGAATTCTTTGCGGTACATCTGGCAGTTAGTGTTTTTCGGGGGTGACCTCTATACTGCCAGCAATTTTTTGGATGAATATTTAGACCATAACCCCTTTAGGAGGTTGGTCATTGGAGATGAAATTTAGGTTAGTTTGTGGAAAATAGAGGAATATAAGCAAGTGACCAGACCTGCAAATGTGCGCCTATTGGCTGGGCAAGACGTTTCTGCGGGTGAATCGTTTTCGTTGAATGGGAAAGACTTCCGATTCGCGACCATACAGGTGGGCGTCAACCCAAGTGATTTAGTGGAAAGTCGACTGGAAACTCCGTTCCGTCCCTCCAACACCCTTATGTTGTGATAAGAGATTCCCGTTGGCAATTCAATTTTTCAAGATCATTTCAGAGCGGTTTGGGGCATTCGTCTCGAGTCTCAAGGCCGATTTTGTCAGTTGCCGAACGGTGGGCCTGCTGTCAGGCTTCACCCATGAGATTTTTTGGTGCACACCTGTTAGTTCTTTTTTACGCTGTGAATTCAGCTGTGCTTGCCGATGAACTGAGTCCTGCGTTGAAAGCTGAGGTGAAAGCTGAGGTGAAAGCTGAGGTGAAAGCTGAAGTGAAAGAGGAAGTGAAAGAGGAAGTGAAAGCCGACAAGGAGAGCGCTATTCCGGAAGATTTGAGGGAAGATAGCCACATGTTGGAGGAACTAGGGGTGAATGAATTCACCGCGCCTTTGATTTCAAAGTTGTTCGATACATTGCAATTTTTAATGCCATTGCCGATTGCTGAGGTTGCTCGAAAGATGCCTGCACGCATGTCACAAGATCGCGCGGATTTGGCAATGGAACTTGGATTTCTCATTGCCGATGGATTTTTGGTGGTTCAGGCAGAGCAGTTAGATCAAGTGGAAGAATTGGCCAAAGATTTAACTCGTTATGGCAAAGCTCTAGGAGCTGGCGAGCGTGTCAATCGCCACGCGGCAGGCTTACTCGACAGCGCGAAGAAGAAAAATGTGGAGCAGTTGAAAAAAGAGCTGTCCGCAACTCAGCGTGACGTCGAGGCAGAATTAGTGAGCTTACGCGATGCGGACTTAGCGCATTTAATCTCGTTAGGTGGTTGGATCCGTGCGCTTGAGGTTTCTACCGTTGCCGTAGACA
>VFJU01000208.1 GCA_009885905.1 Verrucomicrobiota bacterium | reverse complement strand
GCGTTTCAATCACTCAGACCCGCGTGAATGACTGGTGGGCAAAAGATCGAAAATTTTATCGTTACCGATTCAATCCCGACAAACTGGTCAGTACAGTGGTGCGGGACGAGTCGAAAGCCTTTGAACTTTTTCGCGCTGGAGAATTGGATACTTTTCTCATCACTCGTCCGGAACTCTGGTACGAAAAGTCTGAAATGCCACCGGTTTATGACGGTTATATCGAGCGGACCACTTTTTATAAACAATACCCTCGAGTGCCTCTTGGGCTCTATATGAATGTTAGTAAGCCACCTTTAGACAACCGCGATGTCAGGATCGGTATCAATCATGCGATAAATTGGCAGAAGGTCATCGACGTGATATTTCGTGGTGACTATCAGCGATTAAATTCGTTTAATGAGGGATACGGCAAACTTGGTGATCTAACCATTCGGGCACGTCCTTACTCGATTAAGTCCGCGCGTGATTCCTTTGCCAAAGCAGGCTACGCGGTTGAAGGTGCTGATGGTATTTTGAAAAAATCAGATGGAACTCGTCTCTCGGTCGCTTTCAGTTACCCTAGTCTCCCCATTTATGATCGCATGTTCTCTCTGCTGCGTGAGGATGCAAAACCTTGCGGACTTGAACTTAGACTCGACGGGCTTGAGCCAACCGTGGCGTACAAGATGGAGATGCAGAAGCAGCACGAAATGACTTTTTCGTCTTGGAATACCAGTCCACCGGGACCGGACTTTTATGAATTCCTGCACTCCACCAACGCCCGAGACGAAAAGGGTAATCCTAAACCTGATACGAATAATATTTTTGTATGGGCTCGTCCCGATACCGATCAGCTGTGCGATATTGTTAGAAGTGCTGCCAGTGAAGAGGAGCTTTCGAATGCTGCAGGAAAACTTCAACGGATCATGCACGATGAAGCGATTTTTGTTCCGGGATATGCGATCGATTTCGTGAAAGTTGGATATTGGCGATGGGTTAAATGGCCTGACTGCGAGAACACTCGTTTCAGTCCGCCAGTCACCTATGAACCCCACGAAACCCACGTCCTTTGGATTGATTCTTCTGTAAAGGCCGAGACACAAGCCGCGCGTCGCGAGGGCAAGGTTTTCAAAGAATCCACGCGAGTCGTTGATGAATATCGCATCGTCGCGCCATCCACTGTACCTGTTGAACCATGAGCGAGCCACCGGAAATCATTCTAGAGGTGGACAAGCTCATTACCTCGTTCGAAACCGATCGCGGGTTAATCCGAGCGGTAGACCAGGTGTCGTTCTCTGTGGCTGAGGGTAAGACTCTTGGAATCGTCGGTGAGTCTGGTTGTGGAAAAAGTGTGACGGCAATGTCTATCGTGCGCTTGCTTCCTCAACCGACAGGAAAAATTCTCGGAGGGCACATTTATTTCAAAGGGCGGGATTTAGTTAAGGCCAGTGACAGGGAGCTTCAAAAAATCCGAGGTGGTGATATCGGTGTGATTTTTCAAGAACCCATGGCGGCTCTCAATCCGCTTCATCGCATCGGTCGCCAAGTCGCTGAAGTTTTCTTGATTCATAAAAATCTATCAAAAAAAGACGCTTGGCATGCTGCGAAGGAGATGCTCGATCTCGTCCGTATTCCCGCTCCAGAGAAGCGGATGATGGATTATCCGCATCATCTATCAGGTGGTATGCGGCAGCGGGTGGTAATCGCAATTGCACTTGCCTGCAAACCATCACTACTAATCGCCGACGAGCCGACAACTGCGCTTGATGTGACCGTGCAAGCGCAAATTCTTGACCTAATGGACCGCTTGCAGTCAGAGATCGGAATGTCGACGATTCTCATCACTCACGACCTCGGAGTTATTGCGGAAACATGTGATGACGTGGTGGTGATGTATGCAGGGCGAGTTGTGGAACGCGCAAGCGCCCAAGAGCTTTTTTCTAACCCTCTCCACGCCTACACTAGGGAATTGCTACATTCAATTCCTACTCTGGATACTCCGTCAAAGTCGGTCCTTAACACCATTCCGGGGATGGTTGCAGCGCTTGCGGATCACTCGCATGGTTGCCGATTTTGCCAGCGCATGGGTCGCGATACGGTCGTTACGCGAGAGCGACCATTGTTCTCCGAAGTCTCGCCGAACCACTGGGTGGAAACCTGTTCCATATGCTATCAACCGTGAGCACCTCTTCGTTGCTATCTGTCAAGAATCTCCGCGTCCATTTTCCAGTTCGCACGGGCGTGATGATGCGGCAGACTGGCGCCGTTCGAGCCGTCGACGGTGTGTCGCTAAATATCGCGCCTGGCGAAACTCTCGGCTTGGTGGGTGAATCTGGTTGCGGAAAGTCAACTTTGGGAAAAGCCATCGTCCGCTTGCTTAAGCCGACCGCCGGTAGCATTCACTTCGAAAATTCTAACATCACCAAATCCAGCCAACATTCACTAAGACCGCTTCGGCGCGATTTTCAAATGATCTTTCAGGATCCAGCTGAATCGTTAGACCCGAGAATGAGCGTACGCTCCATCATCGAAGAACCATTTATCATTCATAATCTCGGCACACGAGGAGAGCGATTGAAATGGGTCAATGATCTACTCGATCGTGTTGGGCTGCCTACGTCATCTGCTGAGCGATATTCGTTTGAATTTTCGGGCGGCCAGCGTCAACGTATTGGCATTGCTCGTGCGCTTGCGCTCAAGCCGAAGTTGATTGTGTGTGACGAGCCAGTCTCGGCGCTTGATGTCTCAGTGCAGTCTCAGATTCTCAATTTGCTCGTTGAACTGCAGCGTGATTTTGGGCTGTCTTATTTGTTTATCGCCCATGATCTTTCGGTGGTGAAGCATGTGAGCGATCGCGTTGCGGTGATGTATTTGGGTAAGATCGTCGAGCTCGCGACTGCCGTTGCGATCTATCAAGATCCACGTCATGTTTATACAAAAGCGTTATTATCAGCTATTCCATCGCACGATCCGAAAGTGAAGAGGGAGAAAATTTTACTCGAAGGAGATGTTCCATCGCCGATTGATCCACCCGCTGGAAGTGCTTTTGGACACCGAATCAATCATCCACGCTACGAGGAGACTGTTGGTTTAGATCTTTCGATGAAAGAAATCGCCTTCAATCACTGGGTCGCCGCAGATCCTTGCTGCGTGTCAGTTGATGACTGGAAAAAACTAAGTGGCGCATGAGATTCTAGCCTGAAGAGGCTCGGATATTTATCTGCTAGATTAGCAAGGCATCATGTAAGCCAGTAAATTTCCCAGCCTATCTCGTAGCTTCGAGCGTGGGACGATGGCATCGATCAATCCATGTTCTAACATAAATTCAGCAGTTTGAAAACCGGGTGGTAGATTCTGGTGGGTCGTCTCTTTGACCACACGTGGACCTGCAAAGCCGATCATGCACTTGGGTTCAGCGAGGTTAACGTCGCCGATGGTGGCGAAAGAAGCGGTCACACCGCCAGTGGTGGGATGGGTGAGAAGAGAGATATACGGCAGTTTCGCTTCTGACAGGCGGGCAAGAGCTCCACAGGTTTTGGCCATTTGCATCAGTGAGAGCATCCCCTCCTGCATTCGTGCACCGGATGATGCGGAGACGATGACCATTCCACGTTTTTCAGCGATGGCCATCTCGATCGCGCGAGTGATTTTTTCCCCGACCACCGAGCCCATCGAGCCTGCGAAAAACTTAAAATCCATCACGGCAATCATGGTGCGTTGTCCGTGGATCGTGAGGCGCCCGGAGATGACCGCGTCGTCGAGTCCGGTCTTTTCGCGCAGTGCCTGAGTCTTCTCGTCGTATCCGGAGAACCCAAGTGGGTTGGCGGAGATTAGTCCGATTTCTGTTTCTTCGAAAGAATCGGGATCTGCAAGGATTGCGATTCGCTCGCGAGAATCCATGAGAAAATGGTGGCTGCAATGAACGCAGAGATGGAGATTCTGTTTGAGCTCGAGCGCGTGGACTAAGGCACCACAATCTGGACATTTGACCCACAGGCCCTCCGGCATGTCATCACGTCGTTCATGGCTGCGCAGGCGAGGTTTGCTGAAAATGCCCATAAGGTAGAAAAGATGATATCTATCACGCTCTGCTGATAGCAGAATTCTTGTGGAAGTAAGACTAGAGAGCCAGAGGATTGAGGACAATACCCATTTGTTTCATCTACTGATAAATCCTTATTTTTAGGGTTGCAATTTCGGCAGGAGAAATTAAAAAACCTGTGTTGGAAATAATAAACATTTCCAAACTAATTGATGAATACCCGTAAATTTGTAAGTGGTTCGTCGATCATCCTTGCAGGATGGCTCGGAGCAACATTTCTCAACGAAGTACCGTCACAAAGGTATCCTAAACTTGATAGAAATCCGGCAACAGTCACATTGAAAGTCGATGTTGAAAAAAATGAAATGATCGCGGCTCGCGAGAAATTAGCCTCTTTGGCAGTCTCGGTTCCACGCTGAAAACTTGATAGACGATTACGTTACGATGGCTGAAAAACCGATTATCTGCGACAATAAGCCACTGGCTCTTGAGGTCGAGGCTGGCACTTATTGGTGGTGTTCCTGCGGACGTTCCGGGCACCCGCCGTTTTGCGATGGATCCCACAAAGGAACGGGTTTGCAACCGATGAAATATGAGGTCGACGAGAAAAAGACAGTTTGGTGGTGCCAGTGCAAACACACTGCGAAGCCTCCACTCTGCGATGGTTCGCACAAAAGCTTGCCGATGCCCGAGTGATCGTAGGCCGAATGTCGTGACGCTCGCATGAATTGAAAGGGAGCCGCTAAACCGTCCGTCAAAATTTTCTCGGACGCTGCTTTGACAAGCGGAGCTGTCTTACTTATTCAAGACCATGCGATCGCTAATCAAGCACGTTCTTAAAAGCACCGCGCCCTTGGAGGATCTCCACGTCGCCGGCTGGGTGCGGACCCGCCGAGATTCGAAAGAGTTTTCATTTCTTGAACTCAACGATGGCACATGCCTCGGAAATTTACAAATCGTCGCGGACGCTGGCATTGCAGGATTCGAATCGATTTCAAAAATGAATACCGGTGCATCGGTTGAGATTCGTGGCAAATTGATTCCATCTCCAGCGGCTGGCCAAGACTGGGAAATGCAGGCGACTTCGTTAAAATTACTCGGGGAAGTACCAGAGGACTACCCACTGCAAAAAAAAGGTCATGGACAAGAATTCTTGCGCTCCATCGCCCATCTACGACCCCGTACCAACCTCTATGGCGCGGTCTTCCGCATGCGCAGTCGGATGGCCTACGCCGTGCACAAGTTTTTCCAAGAGCGTGATTTCATCTATGTCCATACGCCCATTATCACTGCTAGCGATTGCGAAGGCGCGGGTGAGATGTTCCGAGTGACGACCTTGCCAGACGATAAGATTGGAAAGGCTGAGGAAGACTTCTTTGGTAAACGTGCATACCTCACAGTGAGTGGACAGCTTGAGGGTGAAACTTTCGCCTGTGCTTTATCTAACATTTATACGTTTGGTCCAACATTTCGTGCTGAAAATTCTAACACTTCCCGCCATGCTGCTGAGTTTTGGATGATCGAGCCAGAGGTCGCGTTCTGTGACTTGGATGGCGATATGGACCTGGCTGAAGACTTGGTGAAATTCCTCGTTCGAGAAGCGCTTGAAAATAGCGAAGGTGATTTAGCAATTTTTGAAAAATTTGTAGACAAAGGGCTCCGTGAGCGCCTCGAGTTCGTCGCCAGTCGTCCCTTCGAGCGCATCACCTACACCGAGGCGGTCAGGTTGCTGGTTGCGAGTGGCAAGACCTTCGATTACCCAGTCGAATACGGTCTCAATCTCCAGTCAGAACACGAGCGCTGGCTCACCGAAGAACACTTCAAAAAGCCAGTCACAGTTTTTAATTATCCCAAGGAAATCAAACCATTTTATATGCGTCTGAACGACGATAACAAAACAGTCACCGCCATGGACGTGCTGGTGCCCGGGATCGGCGAGATTATCGGCGGCAGCCAGCGGGAGGAGCGGTTAGATATCCTGCTGGAAAATTTTACCAAGCACGGACTGGATCCTGAGGCTTACGATTGGTACATTGATCTGCGTAAATACGGTAGCGTCCCTCACGCTGGATTTGGACTCGGTTTCGAGCGGATGCTGATGTTTGTCACTGGAATGGCGAACATTCGAGACGTTATTCCTTTTTCAAGAACGCCGGGGCACTGTGAATTCTAGCAGAAATGATTCCTGCCGAGCATAAGCCATTGATTTCCCGCTACCGCCTCAAGGCACGCGGGTTGATGAACTCGATTTCCAACCGGCGTGAATTTGATGGCGCGCTGATTCAGATTGATGGCGGATTTGGCTGCATCCATCCTTGGCCAGAACTTGGTGATCCTACGCTGGAAAAATGCCTTGCGGATTTAGCGAGTGCTCGCCGCTGGCCGATTGTTCGCCGTGCGATTCGTTGCACGGAATATGACCGCGTGGCACGCGATTTTGATTATTCGTTATTCGAGGAAATGGAGGTTCCTAAGAGCCATGCAACACTGGCTTTAGCGGATGCGAACGAGGTCGGGCTTGCAGTGGAAGCCGGATTTACGACGGTGAAACTCAAAGCCGGGCGTGACCTCGCGAAGGAAAAGAAATTTCTAACATCGATGGTCGTAGAGTATCCATCGTTAAAATGGCGTCTCGATTTTAATGAGTCGTTGACTCACGAACAAGCCACGGATTTTCTTTTAGACCTTGATGATGCAATACGTTTTGCCATCGATTTTGTCGAAGATCCATGTCCGTATTCTGATTCGTCATGGAGTGAATTGAGGGGGAAAACGCGGTTAAAACTTGCGGTAGATCGTGAAGCTGCGCCGTTGACCGCGGCCGCACAAATCATGGTGATTAAGCCGGCGGTGGACGAACCGTTCCTGCTCGGTGAAGCTGCGGTCGCACAAAACCAACGCGTGGTGATGACCAGTTACATGGATCACCCAGTAGGGCAGGCGTTTGCGGCTTGGGAAGCTGCGCGCTTGGAGTTGCAGTTTCCAGGTTTGGTTGGATTGTGCGGCTTGCAGACGCATCATCTTTTTGAGGCCGACGAATTCACGGAAGCTTTAGGCGATTGGTCGCCAGAATTCAAAGTTCCAGAAGGGACGGGTTTGGGATTTAATGACCTGCTAGATTCACTGCCATGGACAAAACTTTACTGACCAGTGCGGAATTTTGGAATGATTTATCAAGCGCTGTGCCGGGCGTTCCTGAACTTGCTGGTCACGTACTATTCAAAACATCTGGAAGCACCGGTGTGCCGAGGTCGATTGCCATTTCAAAACAAGCGTTGCTGGTTTCTGCGGCAGCGGTGAATGACCATCTTGGTGTGACTCGTTCATCCTCTTGGGGACTCGTGTTGCCACTTTATCACGTCGG
>VFJU01000182.1 GCA_009885905.1 Verrucomicrobiota bacterium | reverse complement strand
TGAGACCGTGCTAGACTACTCGGTCTATGATGCGATACGCGCTGGCTTCGGGCGGGTGATCTTCATCATTCGCGAAGATTTCGCAGAGGCATTCCGCCAAGGCGTGGGTTGCCGCTTCGCAGATATCATCGAGGTCGATTACGCATTTCAAAAAATCGATGATCTGCCCAATGGATTCACGGTTCCTGAGAATCGCTCGAAACCTTGGGGTACCGCCCACGCCATTCGTGCAGCACGTCACTTGCTCAAGGAACCGTTCGCCGTGATCAACGCCGATGATTTTTATGGCAGCGACGCCTACATGCGAGCTGCAAATTTTCTAACATCAGTCAATCAATTGAGTGAAAAAGGTCACTACGCAATGGTCGGCTACCCACTCGTCAATACCCTTTCCGACCACGGCGATGTGAACCGAGGCATCTGCACACTCACCCAAAGTGGCCTCCTAACATCTGTCGAAGAATACGTGAAAATCGAACGTGACAGCGATGGAGTCGTCCGTGGCAACGCACTCGACGGCACCCGCAATGCCGTTGCAGAGAGGTCGCCCGTATCGATGAATTTTTGGGTCTTCACTCCATGTTTCATCGGTCACCTCGAGACAGAGTTCACTGACTTCCTGAAGAATTTCGGCCACCTGGAAAAATCCGAAAACTACATCCCCACCGTTGTCGATGCTTTGATCCGTGACAGCAAAGTAGATTGCGCGGTGTTAGACACAACCAGCCAATGGTTTGGCGTTACTTATCCTGAGGATAAACAACACGTTGTCGCCTCTATTTGTAAACTCATCGATGCGGGTGAATACCCAAAAACTCTCTCGTGATGCACGATCTACGTGCCATTTCGTTACTATTTCAGATGCGTGCCGACTTTATCGAAGCGCATGACTACGGTTCTGGACACATCAATGACACCTACTGCGCCACCTACAATCAGGCTGGCCACGTGGTACGATTCATTCACCAAAGAATCAATCATCACGTATTTAAGAATCCCATCGCAGTGATGGAAAATGTTTCGCGAGTGACGCGCCACGCACTGGCCAACTTGCTCGCGCAGGGAAATCCCGAGGCTCACCGCCGCACGCTCACTTGCATTCCCGCACATGATGGCAAACCCTACGCGATCGATGCAGACGGTAACGTCTGGCGAACCTATCCATTTATCGAAGGTGCTCGTGGCTACGATGAAATCGAGTGCAACGAACAAGCCTATCAGGCGGCCAAGGCGTTTGGTGCGTTTCAGAAACTCACCGCCGATCTTACCGGTGAACGCTTGCACGAAACCATTCCAGATTTTCATCACACGCCCAAGCGACTTGAAGCGTTAGAAGCTGCCGTGCGGGCTGACCACGTGGGTCGCGCCGCGGGGCTACAACCCGAGATCGCTTTTGCTCGCGAGCGAGCCACCGATTGTTCAAGGATCACTGATATGCTCGCCTCGGGTGCAATACCCGAGCGCGTCACGCACAACGACACCAAGCTCAATAACGTTCTGCTCGATGAAGCAACGGCGGAAGGCATCTGTGTCATCGACCTAGACACCACCATGCCTGGTTGCGCGCTTTACGACTTCGGCGACATGGTCCGTACCGCAGCACCCACCACTCGAGAAGATGATCCAAACGTCACTCAAATCGGAGTCCGACTCGATCGTTTCGAAGCACTGGTAAAGGGTTATTTATCCACTGCAGACTTTCTCAATCAAGCCGAGCTTTCCCAGCTCGCGTTTTCTGGCAAGTTGATAACCTTGGAGTGCGGCATTCGATTTCTAACGGATTACCTCAATGGTGACACCTATTTCAAGATCAAGCGACCCGATCACAACTTAGACCGCTGCAGAAATCAATTTGCTTTCGTTACAGCACTTGAGGCGAACTTAGATGCCATGGACGAAATCGTCCAGCGGGCGATTCGATAGAGAATAAATCCCCTCACCTGTTTAAACTTCATAAAAAACGGCGACCTTTGCAGGTCGCCGTTTTAAGTTAGAGTATTAAATTTAAAAGTTAGATTCCTTTTTTTACCACGTCTGTGAGGAGGTCGATGACGCGGTTCGAGTAACCCCACTCGTTGTCATACCAACTGATCAGTTTGAAAAACGTCGAGTTCAACTCGATCGAAGAACCCGCATCAAAAATCGATGAATTTTTGTCGTGGATGAAGTCGGTAGAAACCACTTCGTCTTCCGTGTAAGCGAGGATCCCCTTGAGGTAAGTTTCCGAAGCCTTCTTGAGCGCGGCCTTGATCTCTGCGAGTGAAGTTTCCTTGACGGTCTTCACGGTGAGGTCGACGGCTGAAACCGTTGGGGTCGGCACACGGAACGCCATACCGGTGAGCTTGCCAGCCACTTCTGGGCAGACGAGCGCCACAGCCTTGGCCGCACCCGTGGTGGAAGGAATGATGTTGATGGCGGCACTGCGACCACCTTTCCAATCCTTCTTCGATGGAGCATCCACCGTCTTCTGAGTGGCGGTGTATGAGTGGATGGTGGTCATCAAACCTTCTGCGATCCCGAATCCTTCTTTCAACAACACGTGAACAATGGGTGCAAGACAGTTTGTCGTGCAGCTTGCGTTAGAAATGATGTGGTGGATCGCTGGGTCGTAGAGATTGTCATTCACGCCAACGACGAAAGTGGCGTCTTCGCCCTTGGCAGGAGCCGAAATGATCACCTTCTTCGCGCCTGCGGTGATATGCCCCTTTGCGAGAGCAGCATCGGTGAAGAGTCCGGTGGACTCGATGACGACTTCCACACCGAGTTCTTTCCATGGCAGTCCTTCGGGCGAGCGTGCACTCACCACTTTGATTTCATGACCGTTCACCACGATCACATCGTCTTCAGCAAGTTCTGGGGAAGATTTTTTCGAGGAAACTGTGCCATTGAAGCGACC
>VFJU01000146.1 GCA_009885905.1 Verrucomicrobiota bacterium | reverse complement strand
TCAATCCAGTTAGGCACATCATGAGGAAGGTGCTTTCGGGTCGGTTTCATGATCGAAAAAAGGTAGGGCGCTCTCGCCGAGCCACATCCGGTAGGGCTGACCCGCCGTGGTCGGCCGACTTTGGCCCTGAGGGTGAGGTGTGATAGGATGTGACTGCTTCGGAAATTTTCTTCTGCGTGTCGTAACAATTCATGCCGATGGCGACAAGTGGGCGGACCTACCTTTTTAAGGTCGGCCGAGCCCATGAAAGGTAGGGCGCCCAGAAGGGATTTCTCCTTGAATCTTATAAATAGTATCATTATGATACCGCTATGAAATCACTTCATATTCGTGACGTGCCGGAAACGACGATCGATCGTCTCAAGCGTCGGGCGCTTCGGCATCACCGCTCGTTACAGGGCGAATTGCAAAGTCTGCTCGAGGACGCTGCGAGACAAACCATGGCCGATGACGCATCGGAATTTTCCCTCCATACGGTCAAAACCCAAGGTGTTCAGAACTGGTCGAGAGAGGGGATCTATGAAGATTGAGCGGGGAACCAAGGTGCTGGTGGACACCAATGTGCTACTTGAGGCGAGTGATGAGGCACGGCGGCTGCATGTCCAATCCTTGACCCTATTTCAGAACTCACTCAGAGACGGCGTGGATCTGTTTCTATGCACGCAAGTGATTCGCGAGTACCTCGTCGTCGCGACTCGGCCGATTGAAAACAACGGGCTAGGCATGATCTTGGCGATCGCTATCGAGAATATCAGGCAGTTTAGGACGAGGTCCTCCTGCGTTGCCGAAACCCAGCAAGCGGGCGAGCTGTTTCTCGAATGGGCCGCACGCTTTGGAACCAGCGGTAAGAAACTTCACGATCTTCAAATCTTGGCGACAGCCTCGACTGCGGGGATCGACGTCCTGTTGACGGCCAATCAACAGGATTTCCCGAAACCTTCACCCGTCACTATTTTTCCGCTGTCAGAAATCGAATGGTAAGGTGGCGGAGGATTTAGTGATATCGGCGGCAAAGCAGCAAGGTAGGGCTCTCCGCCGGTCCCGCAAAAGGTAGGGCGCTCTCGCCGAGAGCGCAGGCGAAAGAGTTGAGAACGTGCATCCCAAGAAAAGCCGGAACGTCGCCCCATGGTCTCGACCGTTCTCCTCACTTTCACCGGTCCCCCCGGAGGTGGAACCCTACCTGGTAGGGCGCTCTCGCCGAGAGCGCAGGCGAAAGAGTTGAAAACGTGTAGCCCAAGAAAAGCCGGTACGTCACCCTTGGTCTAGACCGTTCTCCTCACTTTCACCGGTCCCCCCGGAGGTGGAACCCTACCTGGTAGGGCGCTCTCGCCGAGAGCGCAGGCGAAAGAGACGAGAACGTGCAGCCCAAGAAAAGCCGGTACGTCACCCTTGGTCTACACGTTCGCCCAACTTTCACCGGTTCCCCCGGCGGTGGAACCCTACCTTCAGCACCAACTTCCAAAATCTCGCTACGACCCACAACACCCCGTCCACCAACCCATTCAGATACGGGTCCTCGAACAGCGTGATTCCAAAAGTCCGACGAATGGCCCGTGACTCCACATGTTGGCGTTCTGCCGCGAGAACGGTTTCCATATCGCGAGTTTTTCCGAGATGTCGTTGCGAGGCATTCATCCCGTGCATGCGGAAATCCGCCACGGTCACCGGCACGTGCTCAAAGCGTTTTCCTGCCGTATCCAACCGTGCGTAAAACTCACCATCCATCACGTAGCGGAAATCCTCCCGGAGCCGATGCCCTTCTCCGATGACAGAAGCCCGTCGATAGAACGCAGCGGTCGACCCCACATAACAATGATGATGCACGTGAACAAATCTAGACCACTTTGGAGTTCTAACATGACGCAAAAAATGTCCTCCTTCATCGATAAAATCCCAATCCCCATAGACTACATCTGCTGTCGATTTCTCCAACAGAAACAGCATCTCGGCCAAAGCCCCGGGCTTGAGTCGGTCATCTGCATTGAGCCACATCACCCAGTCGCCCTGCGCCCGATCAAAGCCCTTGTTAATCGCGTCGGACATTCCTCTATCAGGTTCCTGCGACCATTTTGCATGTGGAAAATGCGCAACCATTTCCGCGCTGTCATCCGTCGATCCGCCATCAATCACCAAGTGCTCGAGTGTCACCTTCAAGGAGTGCGGGCGTCTCGCCCGCAAGTCTTGCGAATCTGACACCTCTTGCAATTGCTCCGCAACGCTTGCGATGCAATCACCGATAAAGCGCCCGTAGTTCAAACTCGGAGTGATGATCGTGAAGTTCATGAGTCAAGGAGCGTGG
>VFJU01000473.1 GCA_009885905.1 Verrucomicrobiota bacterium | reverse complement strand
CCAGCATGGGCGCGGAACTTCATCACGTGAAAGCTCACGGCTCTCTCTACAACCAGGCCGACCGTGACCCATCACTCGCCGAGGCAGTCGTGCAGGGAATTACTGCGATTTCATCTCGCCTCATCCTTTATGCTCCTCCCACAGGCGCCCTCGCCGCAGCGGGCCGAGCCGCAGGACTCGTCGTTTGCGCGGAAGGATTCGCCGACCGCAAGTATTTAGAAAACGGCACGCTGATGCCACGTGCCGAGCCTGGCGCGATCATCAGCAACGTCGATGAAGCCGTAGCCCAAGCACTGGAAATCGTCGCCAACGGATCGGTCGAAACTCTATGCGTTCATGGCGATGGGCCGACCGCTGTAGCGATTTTACGTGCCTTGCGCAGGCGTCTTGAAGAACAAGACTTCCGGATTTGCACAAAGCGGAACGATTGAAACCGAATGATTTCGACGGCGCTTGCAGTGCCCCGCGCTTCTCTTTATCACCATCTTGTGGCTGCCAAAGCAAAAGCAAAACTTCAAAAAGCTGGTGATTTTTTTGCCGTAGTCGGTAGTGATGATGGACTTGTTAGAGAAAAAGCGCTTCTGCTTTACAACCAACTCACGGGTGGCGTGGACGATGGTTTCACCCATGAAACAATCGACGGTATCGCAGACAATTCGGAGTCAGCATTCGAAATCTGCTCCTCCACCGTCCAAGCCCTTCTCACGCTGCCCATGTTCGGCGGTGACAAAGTCGTCTGGTTACGCAACGCAAATTTCCTCGCCGACAACGTCACCGGTCGCTCCCAACGCACCGAGGCCGGCGTCGAAAGCCTGCGCGTCACCCTCGAACGTGGTATCCCTAACGGAGTGAAATTTCTGCTCACCGCCCAAGGCGTTGACAAGCGCCGCTCTTTCTGGAAATTCATCGAAAAAACCGCCGACGTTCAGGTCCACGACCGAATCGACACCAGTCGTGACGATTGGCAAGACCAAGTCGCCTCGCTCGTCACCAAGCGCGCCAAGGTACTCAACCTCCACTTCCATCCAGACGCCCTCGCCCTCTTCGTGATGCTCGCCGGTGAGCAATCCCAACAGATCGGTAATGAGTTAGAAAAACTTGATCTATTCCTCGGCGAAGAACGCCGCGAAGTGACCGAAGATGACGTCCGCGTGCTCGTGCCACTCAGCCGCGCTGCTGTGGTTTTTGAAATCGGAAAAGCTATTCAGTTAGGCAATGCTG
>VFJU01000008.1 GCA_009885905.1 Verrucomicrobiota bacterium | reverse complement strand
TTCTCCCGGAGGTGGAACCCTACCCGGTAAGACGCTTTCGCCGACCTATGAAAGGTAGGGCGGCACCGCCGGGGCCGCCAGCGAGAGAGGTACGAACGGGAGGTGCCAAAGAAGCCGAAACGTCTAACCTTGATCTAATCTTTATTTTCTCATTTACGCGGTTCCCCCGGAGGTTGAACCCTACCCGGTAAGACGCTTTCGCCGAGCCTATGAAAGGTAGGGCGGCACCGCCGGGGCCGCCAGCGAGAGAGGTACGAACGGGAGGTGCAAAAGAAGCCGAAACGTCTAACCTTGGTCTTATCGTTATTTTCTCTTTTACGCGGTTCCCCCGGAGGTTGAACCCTACCTTCAGCTGACCCAACGGTGATAATATCCTAGCTGATTACTTTTAGTTGGACAGCATCACGTCCGATCTTGCTGGATTCTCACTTCGTCAAAAACGCTTACCATTCTCTCGGCCACTTTTTGTGAGGCGTAGGTCTCTCTCAAATTCAGTCCGATGCGATGAATTTCCTGTGGCTCCATTTTGATTATTTCATCAAGAGCGATGAAAAGTGAGTCGAAATTTTCTAACGTAAATCCGCCTTTATCCGTAGCGACGCTGAGGATTTCTTCCACCGAGGTGCCCTTGATAAAACACACTGGCGTGCCAAGATAGTATGCCTCCAGTGCCGGTAGTCCAAAGCCTTCAATCTCTGAGGGTAGAATGAGTGCACGGGCCGAAAGGTAAGTCGCTTGCAGCGTGGATTCTTCTAAAAACGGACTCTTCACGATGGTGTGTGAACTGGCTAACAGGTGAGCGACTTCTGGTGGCACATTTCCTATCAGGTGCAACATCGGCACATTTTGCCCCTTGGCTTCTGCCATGTGCCACCAGCGGATGAGATGCGCGGTGCGTTTGTGCGGCTCGCAGGACGCAAGGTGGATCACATAGTTCTCCTTCGTTGGGTCAACGGGCTGTGGAATATTTTCATACAAACAAGGTTCATAGGTGACGGTGATGTTTTTGGATGGGATTCTATGACGCTTCATAAAATCCTCAATTTGTTCTTTAGACGACTCAGAGACCGTTAGAATGCGATCTGCATTTCGCAACGTGTGTTTTAACATCATCGCCCAGTAACGGTACTCGCTTGGCTTGCGCCAATTCGGGTAATGATCCTCGTCATACTGGATGATCGTGTCATGAATCGTCACCACTGATGGGCGGCAAAGGACACTGATGAGGGGTAAATAGCCTTTAGGGTAGTAATAAATGTTAGAATTTTCCGCATGGGGAAAAAACAGTGGATGAAAGTGGTCAGTTAGTAAACGGATGGTCTTGTTACGCGTGCCCCAAGGCAAGGCGTATGGATTGAGCGTTCCGCTAGGAGATTTTTGAGAACTTTGCGACGTGATTGCCTGAACGTTGACCTTACCCGATTTCTGTAGAGAATCTAACACTATTTGTGACATTCTTGAAATGCCAAAACTGCGGTCGTAGCCAGGATTCTGGTCGGCGAGATAAGCGGTTAGGTGGATGACCGGTGTCTCTGTAACTGTGATGGGAGCAGTCACTCCGCACGGACTCTCCTGCTCCGCTTTCCAATTTTTTATTAATTTTTCATCCACGCTCCGAGTCTTAGGCGCATGATGCACGAGTTCTTTGATGGCGGGTGGATTGATGGATTCCGAAGAGGGGCACGCCACCTCGTCCCCAATGTCCAACATCGCTTGTTCTAGATTTTTAGAGAAATCTTTGATTTGATAGAGCGTGAGAAACCTTTCCCGAAGTTCATGCGTATTTTGTGGGTTTGGCTGATTGGTGATGGCCACACAGCATTCGCGCAGCTTTTCGGCGAGTTGTAATGGACTGGCTACCGGTGCAAGATAAGGATAGCGCTCGGGCAGAACTCCTTTGACGCCGTCCGATGCCGCGGCGACAATTTGCATGCCGTACGCCATTGCTTCGATCACCGTTAGTCCGAAACTTTCCCAGCGACTGGGTGCGAGAAAAATTTCGTGTTCGACAAAACAAAGATGTTTAGACTCACCTGATAGATATCCCTCTTCTTGGATTGTGATGCGGTTAGGCCAGCGTGAATGTAAACTGCTCGTTGTCGCGTCAAATTGTGACCGAATCGATTCGCTGATGCCTCCAGCAAAGGTGACGGAAAAATGCCATGACGGTTCACCTTGTTCTAAAACCTTTGCGAGACAATCAAGTGCGTCGAGCGTTCCCTTTTCTTCGGTTCCGTGGGACATGAAAAGAATCTTGAAATAAGGTCTCTCCGCTGATGCAATTTTCTTGAGACGTTGAATTCGCAAGGGCGCCAATTTCTCTGCAAAGTCGGGGCAGGGATCGGCAATTCCGTTGCAGATGACTTGTTGCCACATTGATTCGATGGCGATGGTGTCTTTCTGTGAAGTGACCGAGACCGCAATCGAAGCGAGTGGTTTATGAAGAATCTTTGCGCTTATTTTTCGTGCTATACTGTCCAACCATTTCGGGCCATCCAGCTTCAGGCGGTCGGAACCGTTGGCCCACTCTCCATGGCCGATGGCGTGCCAGTGCAAAATTAGACGTGGATAGAAAATTCTGAGAACGCCTAAAATTACCCAATCACGAATCACCGAGCTCCACTTTACAGGACCGGGAACGTAATAAAGGTGAGGTTGTTCAGTGATGAATCTCAGGCGCAACGCTTGGGCTAAATATTTGGTGGTAAGCAGCAGTTTTCCAAAAGAACTTTCACCGATGTCTTCGAGTGAATTTGAGAATCTTGCGTTGACGTGGTGGACTTGAAATACTGTTGGTTTTTTTTGCAGTGTTTCCAGTGCTAGAAGTACCATACGGCTCTGCCCATGTTCAGGTGGTGGTACCTGAGCAAAAAATACGATAGTCATATGGGGAGCCAAAATCGCCAAAAGTTTATTCGCTTTTCCAAACTTCAAAGCCTGTAAAACTGGATTGCAGTTTGAAGAAATTTTTATTCATTTCCACTCGATAGTCCGTGCCTCGGTAACGCAGATCCGGGCGATTGACGATGACGACGTCGGCAAACATCAGTCCCGTCGGAGGATTGGATTCTAGTACTTGGATGGCATTTACGAGTGCCATGCCTCCTTCGCGGTAAGCGTAATAACGGGTGGCGTTCATGTCCGCTTGCCACCAGACGGACTTTCCTTGCTTTAAGGCATCGACGCCGATGACGGATGCGCTCCGGTAGTCGTCTCTGGCATGGCGATTTAGAAATCGCAGTTCGATGGATGAGGTTAGCATGAAAATGACTGATAGGA
>VFJU01000009.1 GCA_009885905.1 Verrucomicrobiota bacterium | reverse complement strand
GACTAAAAAGCCGATCGGGTGGGGTTACCGTAGTAAGCACCGCGATCGACGTTCTGTCTCTCGGTCGCCCTCCGTCGTGGCGACGGGCGGAACCTACTCCAGCATCTCCGAACAGGTCAACCCATTTTGTAAGGTTTTTTGAAAGTTTTTTATGGGGTGGTTCAAGTCCTTAAAAACAAGCTTAAAAGGTGGAATTCATTTTAAGAAAACTGCTAGTTCGAGGGCTTTTTTGCAAAAATTATTTTCGATAAGTTAAGTATGTCTCAACGATTGGAAGTCGAGTTGAAAATCAGCCTTGATTCGCCTTGGAAAAGAGCGTGGTACAAGAGAGAGTTTCATTCATGAAAAATTTGATTCTCGTGGAGCCGATTGCGCTACTTCCGACCCAAGCCGGTTGTGCGGTTTTTCTAGGGGACGGCTCCAAGGCGATCGTTTTTTACATTGATCCAAGCCTAGGCGCATCGATCAACGCCTCGCTGAGTGGTCAAGCACCGCCAAGACCGCTGACCCATGACTTGTTTCTACAAACACTTGAAACATTCGGAGCAAAAGTCTCGCGTGCGGTGATTGTAAAAATGGAGCAGGAAATCTACTTCGCCCGATTGATTTTAGAGGCCGAAAATGAGATCATGGAGCGCAAGATCATCGAGCTCGATGCCAGGCCCTCTGATTGTCTCGCCCTCACAGTCCGTTGTGGCGCGCCATTTTACGTCGTCAAGGAATTGTGGGATCAACTCGCTGACATGTCTGGAACACTCAAAGAGATGCGTGAAGCCAATCCTCCAGAGTATCCTGGTCTCGACGACTTGGGGATTCTTTGAAATTTAAAGATTCGCATCTTGCGGCAGTCTCTTACGGATTTATTCTACAGCCTATGATGCCAACTCCGACCCTCAATCTGCCAGACTACTACAGCGAAGATATCCTGCTTCATCCCGAAAAGCGTAAATTCCCCGCCTTCGATTTGGTGCGGCTTCTGGGCACTGTTTTTGAGCCGACTCAAGGATGTAGAGTTTGTATTTTGATCGACTTCGACGAGCCCGCTTCTCTGATCAAGAACTTCGCCTTCCTTGATGCTCCGGGTTTTCCCGTCCAAAAAAACGCTCACAAACATTTTTACACGGGGCTTCAAAATGGGGCGCTCGATGACCTTGGAATGACTGGCGGAGAGATGTTTGCGTACCGCTGCACTCGCGGATCAAATCTCGATCTAGCAGATGACGTGTGGGACACCTCAGGAAATCTTCTTTCCTTGGATCGAGACATTTACACCACCTACGATCTCATTTTGTGCATCTCTACTTTTTCTGCGACCGCTCCTCTAACAGCGAAGTGCAAGCAGTATGGTTTCCGGGGTGCCACGCTTCATGGTCTCAACGACATTATCCTTAATTCAGGCCTTGCGGTGGATTACCATGAAGTGTCCGTCGATGCCGAACGTCTCCGCCGGGCGCTCACCCAGGCCGACTCGATTGAGATCGACTTCGCGCTTGAAGACGGGCGCACGCTCACCGCGTGGCTTGGTCTCGGCGGACAAGATGCACAGAAATCCCATGGTCTTTGCATCGGAAAAACTCCCGACATCGCGAATCTTCCTGCGGGAGAAGTCTACTTCGTGCCCACCGACGCACACGGCCAATTTCCGATGAAATACGAAGACGGGACACTCGGAGTGTTAGATGTTGAGAACCGCTGCATCATTCGCTCCACCATCATTGCGGGAAGCCAAGCCACCATTGATGCGCACAACGCTAGGCTATTAGACGATCCGATGACCGGCACTCTCGGCGAGCTTGGATTTGGCACCCAAGTGCTGCCGGTGTCGTATGCCGATATCCAAGATGAAAAAGTTTTAGGCACGTGTCATCTCGCCACGGGGCGCGACGATCATCTCGGTGGAGACATCCTACCAGCCATGTTTAAAAAACATGAAAACTCGACGCACGACGACATTCTTTTCGCGCCTCACAAGACACCGAATTTTAATCTAAGTCAGGTTCGCATGAAGCGTGGTGACCAAGAGGAAATTCTAATCGAAAATTTCCGCCCCGCGCGTTATCTCATCGACGCTCTGTCGAGTGACCGCTGATCGGTTCTGGTAAATTTAGACGCAGCAAGCGGGCCGTGGGTGATTCCACGGCCCGTTTTTTGTGATCATGCAGTCGTCCCTACTTTGACCCAGAGACGGCGAATCATCCCGTATTTTGGTGCGAAAATTAGCGAAAGCGCAAATCCCAGGGCCTGCACCAATACGATACAAGCTCCGGTAGAACCATCGATGTGGTAGCTGATAAATATCCCCGCCACCGTCGAGCTCACTGCCGCAGAGACGGCGATCAGCAACATCCGGTCGAAGCGATCCGTCCACAAATGCCCGATGCTTCCGGGCGTCACTAACATCGCCACCACAAGAATGATTCCCACCGCTTGCAGTGACACGACGATTGCCAATGATAGCAGAGACAGCAGCAGATAATTTAAAAAACGGGCTGGTACCGCCATCACTCGAGCTTGGCCCGGATCGAAGCAAATGAGTAGCAAATCTCGGCGCAATGCCAATGTCACAGCAAGCACCAGCCCGCCAACTGTTAGGGTTTGCCAAACTTGTGACACCGTGATGCCTAAAATATTTCCTACAAGGATATGATCCAAGTGCATGTCCGAAGGCGTCCGACTGAACAACACCAAGCCGACAGCAAACATTCCAGTGAAGACCACCCCCATCACGGTATCCTCCTTAATGCGGCTGTTCTGTTTGATAAATCCCGTCCCAATCGCACAAACCAAGCCAGAGACAAACGCGCCAATCGCCAGCGGAAGTCCCGCGATGTAGGCGAGCACGATCCCGGGCAACACCGCATGAGATATCGCATCACCCATCAGCGACCAACCCTTCAAAATCAAAAAGCACGAGAGCACCGCGCACATCGCAGCAACAAGCGTTCCGACCAGCAACGCATCGCGCATGAATGGAACTTGCAGAGGTTCGAAAAACTCATTCATGACGTGGAGGTGCTCAAGTGGATGCGGCGTCTCGAGGCGATGATGCCGTGAACCGGTGCAAAGAGAAATGCCGCGAGAAACACCACACTTTGTAGCGTGACGATGCAACCGCCGGTCGCCCCGTCGAAGTAAAAACTCAGGTAAGCACCGATCAGTGAGGTGGCGACTCCCATACCGGATGACAACCAAAGCATTTTGCCAAAACGATCTGTTAGTAAGTAAGCCGTGGCGCCCGGCGTGACAAGCATGGCCACCACCAGACAAGCGCCCACCGCTTGCAAGGCGGCAACGGCGGTGGCCGCAAGTAGAGCGAGAAGCAATACATGAAGAAGACCTGCGCGAAGCCCGAGGGCACG
>VFJU01000530.1 GCA_009885905.1 Verrucomicrobiota bacterium | reverse complement strand
TGGCACTCATCACTCGCGATTTTATCCCATGAATTCATTCACTCTACAAGCCCCAGCCAAGCTGAACCTTTCACTGCGCATCCTCGGCAAGCGGGATGATGGGTTTCATGAAATCGACACGCTCATGGTCAAAATTCAAAGTCTAACCGATGAAATTGAATTTCAGGAAGCCGAGAAATTTACATTCGCGTGCGATGATTCCAGCGTACCGTCCGACGAAAGAAACTTGGTGGTAAAAGCAGTTAGAGCCTATGAAAACGCTGCGAAAGTCGAGTGCAAGTGGGCGATATCATTAAAAAAACGCATTCCCCACGGAGCCGGTCTAGGTGGAGGCAGTAGCGATGCCGCCACAACGCTGTTAGGCATGAATCGCATCTATGATTCCAAGCTAAGCGAAGAATCCTTGGGCACACTCGGTGCATCCTTGGGCTCGGATGTTAGCTTTTTTCTAATGGATGGCCCCGCACGTTGTGTTGGACGGGGCGAGAAAATTCTACCGGTACCTCCCATTTCCCCGCTGCGCGTTTTACTGCTCAAGCCTTGTTTCGAGGTGGCCACGCCCGATGCCTATCAGCGCTGGGAGTCGTCGCTTGAAATCCCCGGAATTTCCTACGCACCGCAAAATTTTGCTGGGATTACCCTCATCAACGACCTCGAACGCCCAGTCTTCGGCAAGCACCGTTTCCTCGCCGAGCTCAAGCACTGGCTGTTAGCACGAGGTGAAATTACCGCCGCATTGATGAGTGGCTCCGGCTCGACCGTATTCGCAGTGCTTGAAGAAAACGCAGACGCTACATCACTCACCCACTCCGCTCATCTCGAGCTAGATCCCGAACTCTGGGCCTGGTCAGGAACCATCGGTTGAACCACTATGCGATGCGTCATCCAGCGAGTCTTGCAGGCCTCCGTCGAAATTAACGACGTCATTCACTCGGAAATCTCCACGGGCTTACTCGTCCTTCTCGGAGTCGAGGACGGCGATGAATCGAACGATGGCACCTGGTTAAGCAGCAAGATCGCAAGAATCCGCATCTTTTCCGATGGCGTGGGCAAAATGAATCGATCCGTCGTTGAAACCGGCGGCGAAGTCATCGTTGTCAGTCAATTCACTCTCCATGCATCCACGAAAAAGGGCAATCGACCGTCATTCCTCAAAGCCGCCATCCCCGAGATTTCTCGTCCTCTTTACGAACAATTTTGTACAGCACTTGAAAAAGAACTCGGAAAACCCGTCAGACGCGGTGTCTTCGGCGCAGATATGAAAATCTCCCTAGTTAATGACGGTCCCGTGACAATTCTCATAGATAGCCGCAACAGAGAATGAGCATTCGCTTGCATCGTCGGATTCGACTGCCTAGTTTGCCGCCGCCGTGCCGACTAATGCCATTCTAGCCCTTGAAGATGGACGCTGTTTCGAAGGAACCGCATTTGGCTCCATCGGGACCACCACCGGAGAAATTTGTTTCAACACCTCGATGACGGGGTACCAAGAAGTGATTACTGATCCTTCGTACCGAGGACAAATCGTTTCGATGACCTACCCGCAAATCGGAAACTACGGAATCAATCCGGAAGACGCCGAGTCCAAAGGGCCCCACATCCGTGCACTTGTCATTGGAGAACTTTGCGAAGTACCCTCTAACTGGCGGTCAACTCAGCCACTTTCCTCCTACCTTGAGGAAAATCACATTCTCGGAATCGAGGGTGTCGACACCCGCGCACTCACCAAACACCTTCGCTCGCTGGGTGCCATGCGCGCCTGCGTGACCACAGAGTTAGACGCAGATGCCGCCATCGCCGCAGCAAAGGCTTCGCCAAAGATGGAAGGCATGGACTACGTAACGGAAGTTTCCACACCAGATTCTTACCTCTGGGCTGAGGAATCTCGCGAATGGGCGCTCCCGAATGTTCTAGCAGGAAAACAAGGTTACTACGTCGCTCTGCCACCCGTCCGCCACCGCATCGTCGCATACGATTTCGGTTTGAAATACAACATCCTCCGCCGTCTTCGCCAAGCAGGTTTCGAGGTGGAAGTCGTCAATTCTAACACCACTGCCGCAGAGGTCATGGCAAAAAAACCCGATGGCCTATTTCTTTCTAACGGTCCAGGTGACCCCGCAGCACTCGGCGATATCCACAAGGAGATTCGCCAACTGATAGGCAAGCTCCCAATCTTCGGCATCTGCCTTGGAAATCAGATTCTCGCCCATGCTTTCGGCGGCGCCACCTTCAAGCTGAAATTCGGTCACCGAGGGGGTAACCAACCGGTCAAAGATCTCCGCACTGGGAAAATTTCCATCACCTCACAGAACCATGGATTCGCAGTCGATCCTGATTCCCTTCCACCCGAAATCGAAGTGACCCACATCAACCTCAACGACAATACGGTCGAAGGAATGCGCCACCGCGATTTTCCGGTCTTCAGCGTGCAGTACCACCCCGAAGCGGCTCCCGGTCCGAATGATGCCGCATACTTCTTCAAGGAGTTCGCTGATCTGATCGACTCGACCAAGTAACTTCATCGCGTCCGTTCGCAGTTTTTAAAATTATTTCAAATGAATACCATTATTGTTGGACTCCAGTGGGGCGACGAGGGCAAAGGAAAAATTGTAGATTATCTAACCGAAGATGCCGATATCGTCGTTCGCGGACAAGGCGGAAATAACGCGGGTCACACCGTTATCGCAGGAGGCGTGCGCTACATTTTAAATCTGCTACCTTCGGGTATCCTCTGGGATGGGAAAATCAATATCATCGGTAATGGCGTTGTCGTCGATCCTTCCGGTTTGGTCGCAGAAATCGAACGCAACGAAGCACTTGGCGTGTCTGTGACCCCGGAGAAACTCCTCATCTCGGACCGCGCACACGTGGTTTTCCCCTTCCACAAGGAACTCGATGCCGCCCGAGAACTCGCCCTCGGAGATCAAAAAATCGGCACAACCAAACGCGGGATCGGACCGACGTATTCGGACAAGGTTAACCGCTGCGGCATCCGTATCGCGGACTTGCTAGATGAGGAATTCACCCGTGACCAAGTAACTCGGAGACTGGTGGATGTGAATGAAATCCTCGCGAAGCATGACCTCCCACTGTTTACTACGGATGAAGTACTTAAAGACGTCTACACAGCATTCGAAAGGCTCCGTCATCACGTAACTAACACAATTCCGGTACTTCATGCGGCTTGGAAGGCTGGCAAATCGATCTTATTTGAAGGTGCGCAAGGTACTTTGCTCGACATCGACTACGGTACCTACCCATTTGTCACATCGTCTAACACCACCTCCGGCGGTTCTTGCACAGGCTCTGGACTTCCACCAAACGCAATCCAACGCGTCATCGGCGTTTGCAAAGCATACACCACACGCGTTGGCTCAGGTCCATTTCCCACGGTGGATGAAGGACTTTCAGAATACCTTCACGGCCTCGGTCGCGAATTCGGCGTGGTCTCCGGTCGTCCACGCGGCTGCGGATGGCTCGACACGGTATTGCTTCGCTTCGCCTGCATGGTCAATGGCGTCACTGGTCTCGCCGTGACGAATCTCGACGGCTTGGACGAATACGAGACACTGCAAATTTGCTCTAGTTACGAAATCGATGGAACGATCCACACCTTACCCCCCGCCGATCGAAAAGCTTGGGATCGCGCTGTGCCGGTCTATGAAACATTGCCTGGATGGAAATCTAACACGACAGCCTGCTCCTCATTCGACGAGCTTCCCTCCCAGGCACAAGCCTATCTCGCGAGGTTATCAGCATTGTGCGATGCACCGATCGCTTTTGTTGGAGTAGGCCCGGACCGTGTGCAGACATTGGTGGTGAGATAACTGATATTAATTCGAAAGAATTTATCTCTAACCACCATGGTCACCCATCCTGAGATCCCCCGCCACATCGCCATCATCATGGATGGTAATGGTCGCTGGGCAAAGGAACGCGGACTGCCTCGCCTTGAAGGCCACCGCGTAGGAGCTGAATCGGTGCAGGAAGTATTGGAAGCGAGTATTCAACTTGGGGTGGAGTATCTAACACTCTACGCGTTTTCCTCTGAAAACTGGCGCCGTCCCGCCACCGAAGTCAGCGCTTTAATGGGCCTTCTCAACCGTTTTCTTGAAAATAAAGCCAAGGAACTCGATCGCCAAAACGTCCGCTTAATCGCCATCGGGCAGGTCGACCGTTTGCCGGAAAAAACCCGCGTCCTCATCGAGCGGATCGAGGCACGCACCGCTAACCACACCACGCTAACTCTAGTACTCGCGCTTTCATATGGTGGTCGCGAGGAAATTGTCGAGGCAGCTCGCTCACTTGCCAGCGACGCCGCCGCAGGAAATATTTCCGCCTCAGACATCGACGCGGAACTTTTCGCCTCGCGCTTACAAACCAGTGGTATCCCTGATCCAGACCTCCTCATTCGCACCTCCGGCGAAATGCGGGTTTCTAACTTCTTGCTCTGGCAAATCAGCTACGCAGAAATCGTGATTGTTAAAAAGTACTGGCCGGACTTCCGCCACGGAGATCTATTAGATTCCGTCGAAGAGTACAAACGACGTCATCGCCGTTTTGGATCCCTATGAGACGATCGGTTAGAGATACCACGTTGAGCGCTCTCTGAAAGCTCGGAATCCAAAGCCCCTCTCGAACGATTTGTTCGCCATCCCGCGGATATTCTGAGCGGTCGAGAATTTTCTCTGCGAGATGAAAACAAAGCCACGCCCGCCACGATCGAATTTCCGCGCGGGGCCCACTCATACGACTGGCGAGATGCTGGAAATGACGAACTGGATTTCCCAAATAGCCGCAATCACTTGTTGAAGCTTTCTCCAAAATCCAGACAAGAACGCGATACGGTTGCGGCTGGATTTGCAGGACTGGATCGTTCGCAGACACATTCGCCATCCATGCTTTGTTGAGTTGAAGGATCGCCTGAGCGGGCTTGCCGAGGCACCACTGGGATTG
>VFJU01000362.1 GCA_009885905.1 Verrucomicrobiota bacterium | reverse complement strand
TCTATATGATTTTTAGTGCTGTCATCACCGAAGCTGAAGAAGGCGGCTATGTAGCCTTCAATCCCGAAACGGGCACCACCGCCCAAGGTGAGACTTTCGATGAGGCCGTGAGCAATCTGCGCGAGGCCACGGAGTTGTATCTGGAAGTATTTCCGATGAAATCCAAGACACCAGCGGTCTTAACGTGTTTTGAAGTTCCCTATGCCCAAGCTGCCGGTTGTTAGTGGCAAAAGATGCCGCAAGGCCCTCGGTAAGCTCGGCTTCGAGGAAGTCCGTCAACGCGGCAGCCATCTGGTGATGAAGCGGGGTGATGCGGGGTGCGTGGTGCCCATGCATGCCGAGATCAAAAGTGGCACGCTTTCTGGGATCTTGAAGCAAGCGGGCGTCAGTGCGGAAGAATTCATCGAGGCGCTAGGAAGGTGAAATCCTACAACAGCCTTCACACGCAAGTCTGCTCGTTGGAAAACGTGATGTCAGCCGCACGGAGCGCCATGCCTTCCCAATGATTAGATTATGGCGGTGCAAAGGCCGTCTCCAGACAATTCTGGGCTGAGAAATCGGTGGAATTGTGAGTTCCGCCTCATTTCAACGTGCCTCAAACCGAGAAAAGCGAGGTGATCGATTGTCCGCCATGGATGCGGCGGATCGCCTCCGCAAGCAGAGGCGCAATGCCCACGACTTGGACTTTCGGGCCGGCCGCTTGGGGTACCGAGTCGGTGGTGATGATTTCCTCGATCTTCGAATCGCGGATCCGCTGGTGGCCAAGCTCGGCAAGGATCGCGTGGGAAACCCCCGCGAAAATCTTCTTGGCACCGCTCTTGTGGAGAATTTCCGCGGCGGCGGTGAGTGTGCCCGCGGTCTCGGTCATGTCATCCACGAGCAGGACATCGCGGCCCTCCACATCGCCGATGACGTTCATGGCCTCGACCCGGGTGGCGCTGACGCGGTGTTTGGCAACGATGGCGAGTTCCGCGCCGAGAGCATCTGCATAGGCGCGGGCCATCTTCACCCCACCGACGTCTGGTGAGACTACCGTTAGATTAGAAGTGTCTGGATGCCGTTCGCGAAGATAGCCGATGAGCACCGACTTCGCGTAGAGGTGATCCACGGGGATGTCGAAGAATCCTTGGATCTGTGGCGCGTGAAGATCCATGGTTAGAACGCGATGAACTCCCGCGGATGTTAGAAGGTTTGCGACCAGCTTGGCGGTGATGGGCACGCGTGGTTGGTCTTTCCGATCTTGGCGGGCGTAGCCGAAAAATGGCATGACCGCAGTGATGCGCTCGGCACTGGCGCGGCGGGCGGCATCCACCATGATCAGCAACTCCATGATGTTGTGATTCGTCGGAGGGCAACTCGGCTGAACGATGAAAACATCTGCTCCGCGCACGTTTTCATTGATTTTCACCTCGGTTTCACCGTCCGGAAAAGCGGACACGTGCACGTCGGCAAGGGGTTGGCCAAGATTTTCGGCGATGCGTAGCGCAAGGGCGCGGTGAGCGGTTCCACTGATGATTTTCATATCAAATAAGAGCGAGCGACGAGAAGGCGGGCGGATTGTTGACAGCGGAGTGGGCATCGGCAATACTTTGCTTAGAAATCATTCATTCTACTTATTTTTCAATGTCAGCTACCCCACCCGATGCCCCCCAGACCGGCGGTCAGACCGCGACTCATGAGTCGACGAGCTTGATCAAGTGGATTCCCATCGCGCTTTCAGCGTTGATCGTAATTTGGTTCTATCAGTTTGAGACCAAGTACGGAGCAAGCCGTGGCATGAGTGCGTTTGAGTGGATCCTGAGTGCTTGGAATCCAGAGACCGACTACGAACACGGATTGCTTTTTGTGCCGCTGATCGTGGGGCTGCTTTTTTACCGTGCCAAGGATTTGAAGGCCGCGGCGGGTCCCGGTAGCAACTGGGGGCTGGTGTCTATTTTCATCGGAGCGGTTCTCTATGCGGCCGCGTACCGGACGCTCCAACCCCGGATCGCGATGGGTGCACTGCCGTTCATCCTCTGGGGGTCTGCCTATTATCTTTGGGGTTGGAAGCTTGCAAAAATCGTAATGTTTCCGTTGTTCTTTTTTTGGTTGGCCATCCCGCTTCCAAGCTTCCAACAAGCCACCACGCACTTGCAACTGGTGGCAACCTCAATGGCCCACCATGGCGCAGCAATCTGCGGCGTGGAAACCACCGTGCAGGGTAACATGATCGCGCCCGTCAACGGTGACTGGGCACCTTTGGAAATTGCCGCTGGCTGCAGTGGAATCCGCTCGCTGATGGCGTTATTGATGATCTCTGCGGCGTGGGCTTACATCGCGAAGATGGCATTGTGGAAAAAAGTCTTGTTGTTTCTAGCAGCATTTCCGCTGGCGATCTTAGGCAACTCGCTGCGGGTGATTTCGATTTTTGTGATCGCGCAACATGGTGACGCACATTGGGCTCGCACGACTTGGCACGACTGGTCGGGGCTGTTGATGTTCTATCCGATTTCGCTAGCTCTGTTGTTAGTGATCCACTCGGCACTGGAGGGTGGACTGCCATGGAAAAAAAGCAACCGCCGCACACTCAGTCGTGTGACGGTTACCCAAACTCGAGGAGGGCAACCGTCATGAATCTGCGCCCTTGGTTGCTACCTGTGATTCTTGGTGGCTTGATGAGTTCGATTTATTTCCTCCCGAAGGTCGGGTCCGTTGCAGATTCTGCAGTGAATATGGAATTACCGGGTTCTTCTGGCAGTTGGATTTTTAAAACATTCCCGCCGAGCAAAGTGGAAATCGGCACGCTTGGTGCGGACACGAAATTTGCGAAAGCTGCTTGCTACAGCGCGCGCCCCGGCGAAATAGATGATCAAGGGTATTCAATTCCCGATCAGATCCAGTTATCGATCGTTCTATCAGGTTACGATCTGAATAATTCGATTCACCGTCCAGAGCGTTGCATGCCAGCTCAAGGGCACAATATCACCTCCTCGGGTGATGTGGTGCTAAAGCTTCCTAACAGCCGTAATCTCTCAACCAAGCGATTGATCTCGATGCAAAGAGTTCCCACTGGGAAAGACCCAACGGATGTCTTGGAGTTGAATTGCGTGACTTACTATTTTTTCGTGGGTCACGATCAGGTGACGAACGACCACTTAAAGAGAACCTTCATCGACATGAAAGACCGCTTGGTGCGTGGGATGGATCAACGCTGGGCATACGCGTCTATCTCGATGTGGTACGGAAAAGTCCCTTGGATCAAAGCGAAAGATGTCACCCTCGAGGAAGCCGATACAAAGCTCCAGGAATTCCTAACAAATTTTTCGATGAAGCAGATCAACTGGAATCAAATTCCTTAGTGCTTCAGCGGTCTAGCGATTTGATATCGGCGACGA
>VFJU01000012.1 GCA_009885905.1 Verrucomicrobiota bacterium | reverse complement strand
CTTTTGAATGAATGGCATATTGAACCACCGACAAGTGATTTTTCCAGAACCAAAGACCCCGCCTGATCCATCCATAATAAGTGCTTCGTAAAACTTTCTCCCCTGCCCAAAGTGCTTCAACGAAGTGTCGACGACCATACCGCGTAGGCAGACCATATCCAATGAGGGTTGGTTAGGAAAAAGATCAAACCGCCGCCGGTCTTCATACCTTTTCGGAAAGTGCTCCAAAACTGCTGCTGCACTCTTGAAACCGTTTGCCGAAAGTGCATCCACTTCCTTCGCCGAGAGAAGCGTCAAAGAATTCAAATCACATAGAGAAGAAAACACGTTCGTGAGTTTCGCGTTGATGAAGAAATTTATGACAGCGACAACTCAGCTAGCTTTTGCAAGTATGTATAACTGTAGATTCCTGTTGAGTGGCCATCTGCCCAAAACAATTGAAGAGCGTAACCTCCTACCGTTTCAAACTTGTTAAGCTCAAAAGCAAGAGGACCATAATCCACAACGGGACGAAGCACTCGACCCAAAGCGTCAGGTTCGCCCTGACAACCTGCACAAGGACAAGCTCTCCGCAGCATGGGTAGACTTAAATAAGCTTCGTAACCGTCAGCGAAGGAGAGAGCAAATTCATTTCCAATGACAGTGGCATTTTCTAGAGTTAAAATCATTAGAAAGGTTTGCCTTATCCAAGTTCTCCGTCCACTCGATAAGAACGATTTCCAAAAATTGCAGATCCAACTCTTACGTGAGTTGCCCCCTCCTCGATGGCCACTTCAAAATCCCCACTCATCCCCATGCTGAGTGCGGGAATGCGGACATTAAATTCAATCTCCAATGACTCTTGTAACTGACGAAGCGCGATAAACCAAGTTCGCGCAGCTTCGGCATCTGGACCCAATGGCGGGATACACATCAACCCTAAGATCTCTAACTGGGGCAATTTAAGCAAATCTTCCATTTCTAGGCGTAACGTATTGGGATCGTAGCCTCCCTTGGAATTTTCTTCGCCGATGTTCACTTGCAGAAAAATCTTTGGAAATATACCCAGTTCCTTAGCAATTTCATTCGTATAAGTGGCAAGCCTGAGCGAATCAATTGCATGAATGACATCAAACAACTGAATCAATTTTCTAACCTTATTTCGCTGGACTCTACCAATAAAATGCCATTGCAAATTCCCTGGCAAATTGAAAATTTTAGGTTCCGCCTCTTGGATTTTACTCTCACCAAATAAAATTTGGCCGGCATGAAATGCTTCACGGACCGCTTCATCTGGAAATGTTTTGGAAACTGCTATCAGATTGACTGAATTCACATCACGACTTGCACGTTGGCAGGCCGCCGCTATTTCATTTCTAACGATCGAAAGATTATTTTCGATTTCTGACATCACCTGGCTTCCGCAGTATTTTTAAGTATTCCAGCCAAACGTGCATTTTCTGTAAGTTTCACCAAATCTGTCAACACAGCGATTGATTCTCGCTTCACGGGATCTATTCCAGTTGGCCACTTTGGAGTTTGATCAAGGTCTTCCGTCTCGTCTTTAGCTCGCCTCATGTAATTACCACTTTCATCCTCTTTACTGTATGGTTTCAATTCGACTTTTTCTTCAAGATTTCCGAGCGTCATCTTATAAAAACTAAATCTTTTTTCATCTTCTTCACTCATTTCTAAAAATCGGATTTTCCGCTCGGCATTGCGCTCTTTTTGAAGCGCGTCTGATTCAGACAGTTCTTTTTCCCGCTTAAGTTTATTGATAGAAAGTTGATTTACCTTCAAACGATTCTTAGCTTTAAGTACATCCTGAATCACATATGAGAAGTCCTTAGATGCATTCAAGCGCTCTTGGCTTAACTCTCTCAATCGAGGAATAAATAACGCCTGTGAATCAAGCGGAGTGAAGTCACCTGCCGGGCGAATTCGGTCATGTGGCAGAGGATGCTCTAAAAATTCTTCTCCTATGTCCATCGCATCTAACAAACTTGGTATCGCAACATCCGCAGCAACACCATCCATCTGGGTTGACGATCCCGATGGGCGATAAAATTTTTGAATCGTAACTTTAAGAACCCCTGCTCGATTACGTGCCGCAAACAGTGGTAACATCGTCCCTATATCCATCGGATTTTGAACAGTTCCTTTACCAAATGTAGACGTATCACCAACAATCACGGCCCGATTGAAATCTTGAAGTGCACCCGCAAGAATCTCACTCGCAGACGCGCTGGTCTTATCAGTCATCACCACCATGGGTCCCGTGTAAATCGCTTTTCCGCGATCAGAATCTTTTACCTGCACTTGTCCTAGCGTGTTCTTCACCTGAACAACCGGCCCACTGTCGATAAAAAAGCCTGTCATACGCCTAACCTCTTCAAGCGAACCTCCACCGTTATTGCGCAAATCAAGAATAAGTCCGTCGATTTTCTCTTCAACAAGACGCTTTAAAATCCTTTCAACGTCAGATGCACAGCGGGTTTTACCCTCTTCAAAATCAGCATAAAATGACGGTAAGGTGATGACTCCAAGTCGTTCATTTGGACCTTTTTCAGGCTTAATCTCGATCACTTGTGCACTTGCTTGCTCATCCTTCATCTGCACTTTACCACGCTTGATTACCACAATCTTAGTCTCACCCGGAGAAGCACCCGCAGGTTCAACTTTCAAAGCAACCGTGGTATCTTCTTTGCCACGGATATAATCGACTACTTTATCGATCTTCATAAACATGATGTCGGCCATTTCATCTGCTTTTCCTGTATTAAGCGAATTCACGGCAACAATCCTGTCGTTCAACTTGAGTGTGCCTTCGATATCTGCGGGTCCACCCACCACGATTCCCTTAATTTTCGTGGCTCCATCTTCTTCGCTTTGGAGTAGTGCGCCAATTCCTACCAGTTCATTTTTCATCCCGTCTTTGAAACGATTGTTTTCACGTGAACTCCAGTACTCCGTGTGCGGATCGTAGGCGCGTGCAATCGAGCTGAAAAAATAGTTAGCGATTTCTTCCTCATCGACGTCTTTCACGCTACTTTTTAGACGCTTGTAGCGAAGCGAGACTTTTTCTTTAGGACTACGATCTGAAGCTGCAGGGTCAGGCTTTCCCTGCTCTTTTGCTAACTTTGTTAGAATTTCTCTACGCAACATCTCGCTAAGAACGGCTTCTTTGATTTGACGACGCCAAAGGTCGGCCGCCTCCTTGTCATTCCGCGGCCAAGCTGCGTCTTTACGAGTCAACATAACCGACTCGTCGACTGCAAAATCGAAGTGGTCGTCTTTCAAAAGTTTTTCCGTTAGATCAACACGCTCCTCAACTCGTTTTTCGAAAATACGATAAATTTCAGTGGCAGCCGACATGCTTTTACCACTTAATAAAAGTGAGTGTAACTGATCTCCATATTTGATGTTAAATCCATCGACGTCTTCTTGGGTAAAATAGAGTCGCTGGAAATCGAGATCTTTCAGGTAGTCACCCAAAAATCTCTGGCTTAGCTCGGCATTGAAAGGCAACCGAGCGAAATGGCTGTTTTGCAACATGATCGCCATTTGTCGACCGACCTCGTTAAAATCAGCTTGCTGAGCAAAGGCGGTAAAACCTAAAGCCAAAGAGGCCGTTGCAAATACAATTTTTTTAAACCAACAGTGAACCATGACCATAAAATTAAGATATTAACTTTTCAATAAAGTGCCATGGCTATCAAAGATGTCGATTTCTAAAAAATTATGAGCCGGCACCTATTTTGGTTTTTCTCTTGGAAAGCCAAAGCTTGAAGTAAACGTCTTTCGCTTCTCTTTCGGCAGTCTCGGTATCAAAATCTTGTCCATTGATAAATAGATCTGCCATCACAGGCCGCCGTCCCAAGGTCACCTTCAATTCAAGTACCTCGCCATTACGCAGAATCGACAACTTCGCACGACTGTTTGGTTTCATGGTTTTAACCCGTTCACGAAAAAGTGAAGAAGCCCCAGTATTGCGCCAAACACCTCCCTCCAATGCCACAATCATATCATTCAACTGGACTCCTGCAGCTTCTCCTGGGGTGTCTGCTCGAACCTCTATAACACGGATCGCGTATCGGGGCTTTAAATCACCAGGAACGGTTAGAATTTCATCGGTCAATGCAAGGGCGACTCCGATGTATCCCTCCCCTTCCTTCATGTATTCGGCATCGACTAAAATACGAAGAATTTCGTAACAGCGCTCTCTAATCTCTGGGTCACTTGCATCGCGTGACTGTTCGAGAAACTCTAACATTGCAGGCTCTGGAGATTTCTTAGCCCAATCCAACAATTTTCCTTGCGCGTCCTCACGCTTGCGAAAATCAGCAGAACCTAAATCCTTGAACGCCATTGGTAGTTGCACGGCACTACCGGATGATGCACAGCAAATTGTAAACAAACAAAACAAAAGCCAAACCCTCAATTGCGCTGGAGCATTGCTCGTTTGCATCGGATTCACACAATTACTTAGTTCCCGAGAATATTCTTCTGAGGGACTTCTACAGTGTCATTTGGTTCGACCGCCACACCCATACTCTGCTCCTTGGTCATGTCGTAGATAGTTTGTTTGCCATTCCGAAACACCTTTACGCGCTTCATACTACCAAATTCCGTAGGACCACCAGCTGCTTGGATAGCTTGATAAAGAGTCAGACCTTTGTTAAATGGCTTCGGACCTGGACCTCTGACTTGCCCACCAATATGGACAGTCTGCTCATCGATATTATTACCCCGATGAGATATCACTTGGATAGTGATGTTTGTATAGATACCAAGACTCTTGTAGCGACTCTGCAGAGAAACTGCTAGATCATCATTTCTCATATTTGCCGCATGAATGGTTCCAATGAAGGGCATATTGATAAAACCTGAATCGGATACAGGATAAGTACCATCAATTCTTCCCTTTTCTTCTGTAGGAATACCCGACACAGTAATGATAACAGCTTTTCCAGCTTCAATTTGCGCGAAGGACGAAACTGTACAGCAAATGAAGAGGACTAGCTTAATTATTATGTTTTTTGAAATCATGAAATCTAACTTTCTAAAGTTAATACAATTCTGAATTTCCCTCGGATTCAGAGGTTTGTGTCTTTGTTGGAACCGAAGCAGTACCGATCGCAGGTCCTATCTGAGACTCCGCTGGCGCGTAATAAGTGTAATAGCTGGTGTAGTATTGGTACTGGCTATCACTTCGCACATCGACGTTGTTCAGCACGACGCCGATCACATTTCCACCAACATTCTCTACAGCCTGTTTCACCCGCAGAAGCATATTCCGAGGTAATTTTCGATGCTGCACCACGACCATAGTGAGGTCGACCTCACTTGCGAGCACGGAAGCGTCACTCACACCAAGGATTGGAGGGCTATCCACAAGAACAAGGTCAAAACGTTGCTTAACATCCTGGATAAGCTCCGACATACGCCGAGAGTTTAGAATACCAGCCGCATCGGCCGGTAGAACCCCTGAAGGCATGAAATACAAATTATCAACTGGTGTCTGTAGAATGACATCTTCTAACATCAATTCGGTGGTGAGATAATTAGTCAACCCGACCGTGTTGTTGATGTCGAAAAACGTGTGTAGCCTTGGTCGACGAAGGTCGGCATCGATCATGAGAGTCGTGTACCCACCTTGAGCACAAACGTAGGCGAGATTGACTAAAGTCGTTGATTTCCCCTCGCCAGCACCACCAGAGACAACAGTAATCGCATTGTCCTCGGGATTCTTGCGATTGAACTCAATATTGGTGCGTAGGATACGATAAGCTTCAGCATCCGGACTCGTGCCAGCTTGTTTATGAAGTATTCCCACATCTTTCGGGATAACCGCAAGCACCGGTACTTGAAGGTACCGCTCGACATCTTCTAGGCTTTTCACCGAAGTGTCCAAATACTCTAGGAAAAACGCTATTCCGAGTCCAAAAATCATACCTACCACAGCCCCAAGGACCAAGTTAAGACTCACGTTTGGACTCACTGGGCTCTGCGAAATGATGGGTTCTTCATGAACCACGATACTCTCATCCACGATCTTGTCCGTGATGGCTTTACCCACCTGACGCAGTTTCATCGCCTGAAGCAGTTGTTGGTCAGTTTCGAAATCGCGCTTTGCGTCGACATAGTCCTGCGCATCAAGGCCTCGCTTAATCGCCTCTTCGCGAGAATCGTCTTTCATAACGCTGACTTTCTGTAAACGGTCGCCAGCCATATCTAATTGCGCCTGGAGAGTGGCTCGTAAATTCACGACACCCTCATCGAGTTGTTTCTTCATTTCTGAAATTTGCTCGACTGCGGACAAGACCGTTGGATGGCGAACTCCGAGACCATTAATTTTCAGCGTTTCTAAATTGCGCTTCGCTTCATTGTACTGCGGCAGCAAAGACTTGATCACGTTGTCTGGCAAATTCAGTCCAGCGGCATAGACCATCAACTGGTCGCTATCATATTTGAGAAGACTGTTGATCTGGCTTTCAAGCTGCATTTTTTCCTGCTCCAGCTCATTGAAAGTCTGCAAGGCGGATCTAGCGCCTTGGTCTTCGTCCACACCAGACTGACCATAGAAAGAGTCCTGCCCTTTGTAGATAATGCCTTTAGTTCTAACAATCGTCGCCAGTACCTTTCGCCGCTCTTCAACTTTATCTTCTTGGTCTCGGACTGCTTTGTTTAATTCGTACAATCCCTTTTCTGCGTCTCTGCCTTCTATCTCACTGCGATAAGCCTTGTATGCCTTGGCCACTTCTGAGGTCACATTACGAGCATCTTCTTTATCCGTGTGACGTACGGTGATTGAAATTAAGTCAGTTCCACGGATGTTTTGCGTATTGACAATCCCTTTCAAGATTTGAATCGCTGTCTCTTTGTCCACTCCCCACTTGGTGACCAGTTCCAAATTGTCAACCACCTTGGTGAGGGAGTTACTGCTCTTGATCTTTTCGAATTCCGTACCGAAAAACTGAGCGGTCATTGGAGCTGATCCGTAAGACTGGGATGATGCACCTTCAAACGGAGATTGTCCGATGGCTCTGGGCTTCACCTCAATTGTGGCTGAGCTTTCGTACTTCTTAGGCATCACATAGGTGATGACCGCTGCCGTCATAAAGACGAGTAGAAGCGTTAAAAGAATGATTCCATAACGATTTTTAATGACCTGCCAGTAGTCAATCGCGTGGAGTGATGCTTCGTTTTGTTGTGGAGGCGATTGATTCATTGAATTGATTATCTCACAAATTTTGAAAATTTCCAATTGAAACAGAAACTCCCGCAATGAAAATCATCGCGGGAATTTTGTTGTCAAACAGGTAATATTTTCAATCTGAATTGATTTACGGTAAAAATCGTAAAATTAAAACTCCGCGGTCAGACCCAAATTAATCCTGCTCCGATTGTAGTCCTGAAATTGAATATCAGAAGAAGAGTTAGTAAAGTTATAGGAAAGTGTCCCGGTCAGTTTTTCGGTGAATTGCACCGATAAACCGATATTCGCATTGATCAAGTTTTGATCAAGATCAGTAATACTTCCGGTGTAAGGGGGTGTTTGAAGAGATTCGCCGCCTTGATAAGACGTCGGCAGGTAATCGACACCACCAAAGACCGCGAACATTGGCGAAATCGTGTAATTTGCGGAAACACCGAGACGAAGCGACTTGGTGTCGTTGTACTCAACGAGACCCGCAGTGTCGTCAGATTGCACATTGCCAATGCCTTGGATGCCATAACGGGCATAGGAATTAAATTTCAATTCCTTGTTGATTTGTGAATTGAAAGCGAATTCAAGGTAGGGACTGGTATAATCTTGGCCATCACTGACATCATGAAGTTGGACACCTGCCCGAATCACACCGAGTGTGTTTTGCGTGAAACGGTGCTCAGCTCCAATTAAGAAAAATTGATCGACATAGTTGGAAGAATCACCACCACCATAGCTCTGGTTGTAGCGGTAGTCGCCGGTTGCAACAGTTTGTGGTCCAACTTGAAAGCGCCATTGGTTGTACAACTCCCAATTGATTTGGTTGTTATCGCCATTGGCGCTGTCGGCATATTGGATCCCATAGATTTTAAAACCGGTGTAGGTTCCAAGAACCTCATTCCAGCGGTAACCAACCGAATTATCAGTGCTCCAGTAGAAAGTCTCACCTGTTTGAGCCGACGAAGTGTAGCCG